>NZ_BLRL01000008.1:0-162202 GCF_015082335.1 Moritella sp. F3
TGAAATCGGTAGACACAAGGGATTTAAAATCCCTCGCTTAATAGGCGTGCCGGTTCAATTCCGGCCTCGGGCACCAACTAATAATAAAAAAACCAGCTTATAGCTGGTTTTTTTATGTCTGTAATTTAGTAAATGTTAATCATATGACTTCTTCGTATCTAACTGTTACCTCATCCATTCAATGATTTATATTTAGGTATTAATTGAAACGCCATCCTGTCTATTATTCTTTACACACATACGTTGATTATATTGTTAGCGGTTATTTAATTTTATTAAACCACACGTATAATAGGGCTATTATTTAATATAAAATACTTTATGGATGGTGAGTGAAGAATCAAATACAAAGTAAATCTACAGGGTTTACATTAATCGAGTTGGTCATTGTTATTATTGTATTAGCTATTTTAGCTAGTGTTGCGATCCCTCAATTTATCAATTTACAACGTGATGCTAAGATTGCAACCTTATCGGGTATTGCTGCGCAACTAGAAGAGCAGAGTAAGATCGCTTTTTTAAGAGCTCAGCTGGATAATATTCCCATTAGTAAGGACTGTTTTGCAGACTGTAATGGTCATCCTCATTGGGATATTGAGCTGGGACATTATTTTATTAATACTGCGGATGGTACAAGACTGTATATGGAGTGGGGATATCCACTTTATAGCCCTGTTGAAAATGATGTTGTCACAAACCTTAACTTTAAATCCGCGATGGGGTTAATTGATAGCCAGTTTGTGTTTGTCGATGGTTACTTTTTGAAGATCATTCCTGTGCAATGGGCTAATAAGCAACAAGAAATAGAGCAGGGTAATTATAAGTGTCACGTTGAATACGCTTCAGCCTATTCTCTTGATGGTTATGATATTAGGATTGTTTCTGATGATTGCTAGATGATAAATGAACAATTAGGGCGCATTTTCAACCATTTAACTTATGTTTAATATTTTATATTGACTCGATATGATAATCAGGTAAAGTAAGCGCATATCCGGTTAGGCAGCAGCTTAACAGTTTATCACTCAGCCCGAGTGGTGAAATCGGTAGACACAAGGGATTTAAAATCCCTCGCTTAATAGGCGTGCCGGTTCAATTCCGGCCTCGGGCACCAAATTTAGAAAAAGGCTTACCTAACGGTAAGCCTTTTTTGCTTTCTGACGTTTAAAATAATCCTTGTCTCTTTAAACAATAGTGATATATGATATGTCATTATCTTTTATGATTGATTATGTTCTATGTTAGCTCGGTTTGTACGATGCTTTACTCTGCTTTTTATTATAGTTGTGGGCTTTAATGCTCAGGCTAATACGCAGCTAGCAGTATCGAAAACGGCACCGGTAACACTATCAGCAACATTACTGTCATCATTCTCGCCTACATCCCTATTTGTGTATGCGAACGAAGATACTGGCGTTAACCAAGATCTTGGTGAATCAGAACAACCGCCAATTTCATCGAAAACACGCCATAATTATGAATTTGCTTTAACGGAAACGACCCGTTACAGCAGTGCCGGCCGTTTACTGCTAAACAACCCTGAACCGGACTATCAAGTCGAGATTGAATTATCGATTCCGCCATCACCTTCTTTTGTGATCGGCTATGCGGTTAACTTCAATTTTGAGCAATACTGGTTAACGAATACGTCCTCTTCTAAATCGCGTATATCTGGTTGGAAAGATTGTAATTTATTATATTCTCACCGCCAATACCCCACTGTGATGACATCTGTTTAAACAGAAATGTAAGTATTAAACATACTGCCTTTTTGTTGCTTTATCTGCCTATTTATTCCTGCCATGCTAGCGCGTTACATTACGTTATTGTCAGGAACTATACGCAAGTTAATCACCAGTATGCCAGCATTGTATAAACGCTTTATGTAACTACATTATGTAGCAGTCTATATAAATCTTTATACATCAATTTCCTATATCTGTTTCTGATATAGCGAGAAGGCATTGATGGACAGTTATCAAATGACAAAAAAATCAAATACAAAAGTACAACGTAAGTTACTTAACCACTATGCGGGTTGGAAATATGTGGTCTTAATCTGCACTCTTTTAGTTATGTTGCTCAGCGCTATTCCGACTTTATATGGTGAATCCCCTGCGTTGCAAATTAATCATCAGCAAGCACAAAAAACAGCAATCCATACACTTAAGCAAACCCTTGAAAATAATGATATTACGGTGACGCGTATCGATCAAGAAGGCGATAAAACCACCATTGTATTGGCAGAAAACAGCAGTCAAACACGGGCAAAGGCAATACTGGAAAGCATTTTACCTGCGGATGATGATATTACCTTATCCTTGGTATCTGCTGCGCCATCCTGGTTGCAAAACATGGGGTTGAAGCCGATCAAGTTAGGCTTAGATTTACGTGGTGGTGTGCAGTTCTTGCTCGATGTTGATATGGAACCGGTATTCAATATCAGAGCTCAACAGTTACTTGATAATTTGCGTATTGATTTTCGTGAACAGGGTCTGCGTGGCGTTAGGATCAATATCAACGATGAAAACCGCCTGCAACTAAACTTACCAACAGATGAAGCTAAAGTAGCCTTACTAAAACAGATTGAAACGACCTATCCGCAATGGAAAGTAATGCAAAGCTCGGGGTTATTCGTTGAAGTGGGTATGCCGCAATCTGAAAAAACCGATATTGTAAATCTCACCGTGCAGCAGAACTTACAAACAATGCGCAGCCGTATTGCAGAGTTAGGTATTACCGAGGCGATGGTGCAACGCCAAGGTGAGCACCGTATTCGTATTGAATTACCTGGTGTACAAGACCCTGCTACCGCTAAAAATGTTATTGGCGCGACAGCCAGTCTTGCATTCCATGAACTTAAATCAATCAGCAGTGGCAGCATGGTTGTCAGTAATAATGATGGTGCACCAATACGCATTGCCCGTGACGCCATATTGGGCGGTGAGCATATTATCGATGCGCGAGCTAATGTGGGCGAAATGGGCGCAGCCCAAGTAAATATCACGTTAGACAATGCTGGCGGCAAGAAAATGTCTGACTTCACCAAGCATAACATTGGTAATCCAATGGCCACGCTTTACAGTGAGTACAGCCGTAATACCGATGGTTCAACTAAAAAAACCAATAACGTGATTAGCGTGGCGACTATCCAAGCACAACTTGGTAGTCAGTTCAGGATCACTGGTGCTGGAAGTATGGCTGATGCGCAAGAATTGGCATTATTACTTCGTGCGGGTTCGTTGACTGCACCTGTCACTATTGTTGAAGAAAGAACGATTGGCCCTTCGTTGGGTGCCGAAAACATTCAAAATGGCTTTTCTGCACTGGCACTTGGCTTAGGATTAACTTTGGTATTTATGGCGCTGTGGTATCGCCGTTTAGGCTGGGTGGCGAATGTTGCTTTAGTGGCTAATATCGTCATGCTGTTTGGCTTATTGGCCTTGATCCCTGGCGCGGTATTAACGCTACCAGGTATTGCAGGGTTAGTGCTAACAGTGGGTATGGCTGTCGATACCAATGTACTGGTGTTTGAACGTATTCGAGACAAGTTACGCGAAGGGCGCAGCTTTGCACAAGCGATTAATAGTGGTTTTGATAGTGCCTTTAGTACCATTATTGATGCCAACATTACGACGTTAATTATTGCTGTTGTGTTGTATTCAATTGGCCAAGGGCCTGTACAAGGTTTTGCGTTAACACTTGGGCTAGGTATCTTGACCAGTATGTTTACTGGGATCATCGTATCACGCGCTTTAATTAATAAAATATGGGGTCGTGATACTCGTCATGACTTGAAGGTATAAGTATGATGACTATCAACATGAGAAAATTTAACAATAGCAATAAATACAGTAGATTACGTTATTTCAGCAGCGCTATCTCAGTTGTTTTTATGCTGATTTCGATGGCCTTCATTAGTATTAATGGCTTGAATTGGGGGCTTGATTTTACTGGTGGTGTGATCACTGAAGTACAACTTGATCCGAGTATCACCATGAGTGAAATATCCCCGTTACTACAATCGGCATTAGATCAAAATGTCAGTGTGATTGAAGGCGGGGAAGTGGGACGTTGGATATTACGCTATGCAGAGCCTGCAGCAGGTGTGAGTATTGCCAATATGAGCGATGTACTGGCACCATTAGGGACGAATATTGAGGTACTAAATACCAGTATCGTTGGTTCTCAAGTTGGCGCAGAGTTAGCGGAGCAAGGTGGCTTAGCACTGTTAGTATCGATGCTTTGTATCATGGCATATCTCAGTTATCGTTTTGAGTGGCGTTTGGCGTCGGGTGCGCTATTTGCTTTGGTACACGATGTGCTGTTTGTGCTTGGTGTATTTGCGGCATTACAACTTGAGTTTAACTTGACGGTATTTGCGGCGATATTAGCGATTATCGGCTATTCATTAAATGATTCGATTATTATCGGTGATCGTATTCGCGAGTTACTTATTTTAAAACCGACATTAGCGATAGCTGATGCGAATAACCAAGCTATTGCGGCGACGATATCACGTACTATGGTGACATCAGGTACGACACTCATGACGGTTTCTGCTTTATGGTTATTGGGTGGCGGTCCTTTAGATGGTTTCTCTACGGCAATGTTCATTGGTTTGATTGTGGGAACTTGGTCTTCGATAGCGGTGGCTACGACATTACCTGAATTTTGGGGGCTTAATGGCAGTCATTACCAAATCGTAGAGCTGACAGAGGAGTTTGGTGAAGGTTAAGTATATGACTAAGTGCATGAGGCCGGCTAAGCCTTATGCGCTTGTTACTCATACTTAGTTATCACGTGCTTACTTATAATACTGATTTGTTATAATCTGCGGCTCAGTCTGCCGATATTGTGATATAGCACTGACTATTTTTATCCTACCTTCTAATTAATTCTTGTGACTGTTTCATCTTGTTTTAGGAATGTGTACTATAGCCATGTCAATTAATTGGCGGATGTTGGTTTTTGACACACTTTGACGATTAGCTATTATCTAGTTAACAGTTAAAGTGGTTAACTCTTTTAAGTTTAAGTAAGGTTTAGCACAGGCTGTAATATGGATACTACTAAGTCAGTTTTTGTAATTGATGAGAATATTGAACGCAGACAAAATTTAGAAACGATCTTGTCTTTTCTTGGCGAAGGCTGGCAGAGTTACGATTCTCATTTCGACATTAGTGCGAAGATCGATCTTGCTGCAAACAGCGTTATTGTTTCTTCAGACAGTTACTCAGAAAAGGACTTCTCTGCGTTACTTGATGCCAATCCAATGAATCCGTTTTTAACTTTTGGCACAGAAGGTAAATCATCAGAGCAAGGTAACTTAATTGGTCATATCGAATTGCCTTTATCTTACCAACAATTGACACTGCTACTTGGACGTTGCCAATCTTATCGTCAATGCGTATCGAGTAAGTTGGGTCAATCACCAGCGGCCTCAAAAGCACTTATTAAGCAATTAGTGGGCCGTGGCGATGCAATTCAAAGTGTGCGTCACTTAATCACACAAGTCGCGACCAAGGGCGCTAATGTATTAGTGCTAGGTGAGTCGGGGACGGGTAAAGAAGTCATTGCGCGTTCCATCCATGATGCATCATCACGCAACGACGGTCCTTTTGTACCCGTTAACTGTGGTGCTATTCCGGCTGAATTGTTAGAAAGTGAATTATTTGGCCACGAAAAAGGCGCATTTACCGGCGCTTTTTCTGCACGTAAAGGTCGTTTTGAGCTAGCGAGCGGTGGCACACTATTTCTCGATGAAATTGGTGATATGCCGCAACCAATGCAAGTAAAACTATTACGCGTATTACAAGAGCGTGTTTTCGAGCGCGTGGGCGGCAGTAAAGCAATTAAAGCCGATGTGCGTGTGATTGCAGCAACACACCGAAATTTAGAAAAAATGATCACTGACGGAGAATTCCGTGAAGATCTATTTTATCGTTTGAATGTATTCCCAATTGAAAGTCCGGCACTGCGTGAGCGTCCCGATGATATTCCATTATTGATTCAAGAATTATTACGTCGTCACGAAGTAGAACATGATGCCACGATCTTATTTACCCAGCGGGCGATGGAATCGTTAATGCAGCATTCATGGCCTGGTAATGTACGTGAATTATCGAATCTGATTGAGCGTTTACTTATCATGACATCGGGCAGTATCGTTGATCTTGGTGATTTACCCGCGAAATACCGCTATAACGATGCGGGTGAAAGTCAGGTGAATAGTCATGATGTGCCAAGTGAGTTGGCCGAGCGTGATGCTATCTCTGCGATGTTCAGCGATGAAATCTTTGCTAATGTTGAAGAAGAGCCACAAGAAGATGGCTTTTTCTCTATGCCAAGTAGCTTGCCTGAAGCGGGGGTTAACCTGAAAGAGATGTTGGCTGAATTTGAAATCGATATGATCAAGCAAGCGCTAGATCAACAGACCCATGTAGTCGCGCGAGCTGCAGATCAACTGGGTATGCGCCGTACCACTTTGGTTGAAAAAATGCGTAAGTATGGATTACAAAAAGAAGCTTAAATAAAAGGCTCAGGCAGAATATCTAAGTAAAAAGCTCAACATTATGTTGGGCTTTTTTCGTTTTAAATTTAATATTGTAAATTAAAACAAGGTATTACAAAGTTTAATTTATTGGCACACTAAATGCATTATTACGCATGAGTCAATTTTTTAGCGGAGTACTACCATGGTACAAGAATCTTATCCCGGCGAATTAGCAGCATTACGAGCACACAAAGATCGTAGCGAAAAGTTAGTAGAAGCACTGCCGTCTGGGTTAGTTATTCTTGATGGCAACGGTATTGTCATTGAAGTCAATAAAGTTGCCGTGCAGTTACTTGGTGAGCCGCTAATGGATTCCCGCTGGATGGATGTTATTCAACGTGCGTTTACCCCGAAAGAAGACGATGGTCATGAAGTCTCGTTGAAGAATGGCTGTAAAGTGCAGCTTTCAATTACCACGCTTGGTTCCCAGCCTGGGCAATTAATCATGCTGACAGACTTAACCTATACCCGCCATTTACAAGAACGTGTTAGTCACATGAAGCAATTGTCGTCATTGGGTCGTATGGTCGCGTCATTAGCACATCAAATTCGTACGCCATTATCGGCAGCATTATTATATGGTTCTAATCTGGCTAACCCCAATCTACCACCGGCATCAAGACAGCGTTTTCAAAGCAAACTTATTCAACGTCTTAATGATCTGGAAAACCAGGTGAATGACATGCTCTTGTTTGCGCGAACTGGTAAAGATTTAGTGGTTGAAGAGATTTCGCTACAAAATCTATTAGTCCAGGTGCAAGCGGGCAGTGAAGCGATGATGTTGCAGACGAGCAGCAAGATGCAAGTGACGCTACCGGAACCAGATCTACTCATTTTAGCTAATCGCAATGCACTTTCTAGCGCGATTGGTAACTTAATACAAAATGCGCTGCACGCTTGTGGTCAAGGCGCTAGTTTAGCGATATCTGCAATCCGTTCAGGTGATGATGACGTGGCTATTGTTGTGACCGATGATGGCCCCGGTATTGCCAAGCATATGCAAGCACAAATCTTAGAACCGTTCTTTACCACTAAATCACAAGGTACAGGTCTTGGCCTTGCAGTGGTGCAAAGTGTCGTTAAAGCCCACCAAGGTCGTTTGAAGTTAGATTCAACTGAAGGTGAAGGCAGTAGTTTTAGTATAATCGTACCGCTACATCGCGTAGCAGAACCGCAACCAATGGTAATAGGTGGATAATAGTATGTCCCATTCTCAAATTCTTGTTGTTGAAGATGATTTAGGTCTTCGTGAAGCCTTGGTTGATACCTTATTAATGGCTGGTTACGAATGTGATGAAGTTGATAGCGGCGAAGGCGCACTGATTGCATTGGGTAAAAAAACCTATGATATGGTCGTGAGCGATGTCCAAATGGGCGGTATGAGCGGGTTAACATTACTACACAATATTAAACAAAAGCATCCTGATTTACCTGTGTTGTTGATGACAGCGTATGCCAAAGTAGATGACGCTGTAACAGCAATGCGTAGTGGTGCTGTGGATTACATCGGTAAGCCGTTCTCACCTGAAGTATTGATTAATCAGGTTGGTCGTTATGTACCGCCACAAAAAGAAGTTAAACGTACACCTTGCTATGGCGATGTAAAAACCGAGCAGTTGTTGAATTTGGCGCGTAAAGTGGCTAAATCAGATGCGACTGTGATGGTGACTGGCCCAAGTGGTACAGGTAAAGAAGTATTATCACGTTATATCCATGATAATTCGATGCGGTTCGATGGCCCATATGTTGCAATTAACTGTGCTGCGATCCCTGATAATATGCTTGAAGCGACGTTGTTCGGCTACGAGAAAGGCGCATTTACAGGGGCTATCCAGGCGTGTCCTGGTAAGTTTGAGCAAGCGCAGAACGGTACTATCTTGCTTGATGAAATATCAGAGATGAATTTAGCCCTGCAAGTTAAATTATTACGGGTATTACAAGAACGTGAAGTGGAACGACTCGGTAGCCGTAAAACGATTAAATTAAATGTGCGCGTTATTGCCACCAGTAACCGTAACATGAAGCAAGCTGTGGCGAACGGTGAGTTCAGAGAAGATTTATATTATCGCTTAAATGTATTTCCATTAGCTTGGTTACCACTAACTGAACGTAAAGGCGATATTCTGCCGATTGCCGAGCACTTATTAAAACTACACTGTAAGCAAAATAATATGCCAACATTGGAATTACTTGAATGTGCAAAAGCGAAATTACAGATTTATCACTGGCCAGGTAATGTCCGTGAATTAGACAATGTTATTCAACGAGCGATGATTTTAGCGGTTGATGGGCAAGTTAAGACTGAAGATTTGATTTTAGAAGATTTTACTGCTGCCGATTTCACCTTATCAATGGATGATTGCGTGGCACCACAACTGGAGGTTAAGACTGAAACTCCAGTTCGCAGAGTGACAATGCCAACTGAACCTTTAGGTAATGAATTACGTCAGCAAGAATATCAAATTATTCTGGAAACCTTGATTGGTTGTCACGGCGTGCGCAAGGACGTATCAGAAAAACTCGGTATTAGTCCACGTACTTTACGCTATAAATTAGCAAAAATGCGTGAGCAAGGAATTGAAATCCCCGCTTAATTAATGTTAGATGTTATTTAAAGGCCGCAATTCATTGAAATTGCGGCCTTTTTTTGTTGGCATAACAATTGCTTTACTTGATTAGCGACAAAATTAGTCGAGTAGGTCAAAAATATGACAACCAAGGATAATCCATGAATATCGCAGCCAACAACCTTTACTCTGAAATGCAAAGCATGTCGTTACAAGCGACTAAATTTGAAACAGATCCAACCGCGGTAAAAGCACCGAGCACGACATCGGCTAATTTTGGTGATATGTTGCAGCAAGCAATGGATAATGTGAACGGATTACAACAGAATACGGGCGATTTGCGCACTCGATTTGATCAAGGGGATCGCAGTGTATCCCTAAGTGATGTTATGATAGCATCGCAAAAATCTGGGGTGGCTTTCGATGCTACGGTGCAGGTTCGCAATAAACTGATCGAATCTTATAAAGAAATAATGAGCATGCCTGTTTAATCTCGGGTAAAGGAGTACTGCTGTGGCTGATACAGCTTCAAATACAGGTATCGCAAACAATAGCGATATGAGTAACGATTTAGCGCAATTAGATGAAAACGAACAAAAAAGCTCTGCATTTGGCTTTTTTTCTAACTCTGATGTCTTACGCCAAATTATTCTCATCTTAGCATTAGCTATCTCGCTAACTTTAGTGGTCTTTATTTTACTTTGGGGTAAAGAGCCTGAAATGCGTCCGTTAGGCACGTATCAAACAGCAGAGCTTATTGAAACACTCGAATTTTTAGATCAACAGAAAGTAGAATATAAAATTAATGGTGATACTGTGTCTGTGCCAGCAGAACAATATCAAGACATTAAACTTAACTTACGCCGTTCTGGATTAGCCACTGCAGAATTACAAGGTGACGATATCTTAATGAAAGATATGGGCTTTGGTGTCAGTCAGCGGGTTGAACGTGAGCGTTTAAAACTCGGCCGTGAACGTCAAATATCGCGTGCATTAGAAGAATTTAAGCACGTGTCTAAAGCACAAGTACTACTCGCTATCCCGAAAGAAAATGTATTTGCTAAACGCGAAAAGAAACCCAGTGCAACGGTTGTATTAACAGTACGTAATAGCAGTGCTATTTCTCAAGAAAATATTGATTCTATGGTGCAGTTAGTTGCTTCTGCCGTCCAAGGCTTAGAACCGACACGTGTGACATTAACAGATCAAAATGGTCGCCTGTTGAATTCGGGTAGTCAAGACATGTTAGCTGCGAAAGGTCGCCGCGAATTTGAGATGGTCAAAAATCATGAGCGTGAGTACCGTGAAAAAATAGATTCAATTCTGATCCCAATATTAGGGGTGAGTAACTATACCGCTGAAGTTGATGTGTCGATGGACTTTAGCGTAACAGAGCAAACTCAAAAACGTTTTAATCCTGATTTACCGGCAGTACGCAGTGAAATGTTACTTGAGCGCCAATCGATCGGTAATGGTAATCAAGGTATCCCTGGCGCATTAACCAATCAACCGCCATTAGATGCCGACATTCCTGAAGAGGCTGGCGAAGCTAATGCGGCCGCCCGTCCTATTGGTCAGTCACAAAAAGAATCAACGCGAAATTATGAACTCGATACGACGATCAGCCATACCAAATCACAAAGCGGTGTTATCCAGCGCTTAAGTGTCTCGGTTGCGGTCGACTACATCAACAGTACTGGTGCCGATGGTACCTTAGTAAGAGAACCGCGTAGCCAAGCAGAAATTGCTAATATTCGCCGCGTATTACAAGGTGGTGTTGGTTTCAATGTTAATCGTGGTGATAGCTTAGAAGTTGTTGCGATACCGTTTAATCGTCCGGAATTAGCGGCGATGGCTGATTTACCTATCTGGGAAGAAGAATGGTTTTGGCGCGCCGTGCGTATCGTCGCAAGTCTGATTGTGATCGTGGTATTAATTATGGCGATTATTCGTCCTATGATTAAGCGTTTAATTAACAACGAACCAGAAGAAAGCACAGAAGATCTAGATTTAGGTATTAGCGCGATTGAAAATGATGAAGATATGCAGTTGCTTACCGCGGATACCGATGGTGATACTGACTTTGCGATGCGCAGTGGTCATTTACAATTACCGAACTTACATAAAGATGAAGATTTACTAGAAGCCGTTCGCGCATTGGTTGCCAACGAACCTGACTTAACTGCATTAGTAATAAAAGAATGGATGATAGAAGATGCCTAATTCGAATAAACAAGTAGCAACGGTCGAGAAGTTTGATGCGAGTACCTTAACGGGCATTGAGCGTTCTGCGATCTTAATGTTGAGTTTGAATGAAGATGATGCGGCGACTATTTTTCGTCAGTTAGAGCCAAAACAAGTACAGCGCTTGGGTATGGCGATGGCATCGATGAAAGATTTTTCTCAGGTTAAAGTGGCGGGTGTACATCGCGCGTTTATTGATGATATCCAAAAGTTCACTAATATTGGTGTGGGCAGTGAAGACTTCGTTCGTAACGCCTTAACAGCCGCGCTCGGCGCAGACAAAGCTGGTAACCTTGTTGACCAAATCATCATGGGCAGTGGCGCGAAAGGACTTGATTCATTGAAATGGATGGATGCACGTCAGGTAGCGAATATCATTCATAATGAGCATCCGCAGATCCAAACTATTGTACTGTCTTATTTAGAGCCTGAGCAATCAGCTGAGATCTTATCGCAATTCCAAGACAAGGTGCGTATCGACTTAATGATGCGTATTGCTAATCTAGAAGAAGTACAACCTGCGGCACTACATGAATTAAACGAGATCATGGAGAAACAGTTTGCTGGTCAATCTGGCGCACAAGCCGCGAAGATGGGCGGCCTGAAAGCTGCTGCCAATATTATGAATTACCTTGATACCAATATCGAAGGTCAGTTAATGGATGCAATTCGTGAGTCAGATGAAGAGATCAGTCAGCAGATCCAAGACCTTATGTTTGTATTCGAAAACCTTATCGATGTTGATGACCGTGGTATTCAAGCTTTACTACGTGAAGTATCACAAGAACAGTTACAAAAAGCACTGAAAGGTGCGGATGATCAGCTGAAAGATAAGATCTTCAAAAACATGTCGAAACGTCAAGTTGAAATGCTTGAAGACGATCTTGAAGCGATGGGACCTATCCGCGTTAGTGAAGTTGAATCGGCTCAGAAAGAGATCTTGTCTATTGCTCGTCGCTTAGCTGACAGTGGTGAAATAATGCTCGGTGGAGGCGGTGGTGATGACTTCTTGTAAGCACATGACCGTTGATGGAATATCCCGATGACTGAGAGCTTAAAACACAATATGCCTGCTTTTGAAGGTTCTGATGAACACCAAATCGAAGATTGGTATTTACCGGAATTTGAGAATACCCAAGCGGCTGCACTTAATACCAATGCACTCGGTATGAAGCATGACTGGTATGAAGGCAAACAGAGTCACGAGTCTGTTGAAGAGATTGAGCCTCAACCGATGACGGCTGAGGAGCTTGACGAAATACGTCAAGCGGCTTACGACGATGGTTTTGCTGAAGGAAAAGAGCAAGGTTATCAAGATGGTTTAGCCAGTGGTACAGCGGAAGGACTTAGCCAAGGCGAAACTGAAGGGCTTGCGCAAGGTCTCGCGCAAGGACTGGCAGAAGGTCAGCATCAAATTCTAGAAAAAGCGACAGCTTGGGAACAATTGCAAACGCAAATGCATACCCCTTTAGCTGCCGTTAATAGTGAAGTCGAAAGTGAATTAATTCGTGTCGCTACTGGTTTAGCGGAAGAGTTAATTAAAACCGAAGTCACTTTTAATCACGATATCTTGCTACAAACATTAAAACTCGCACTAGCGGCGTTACCTGTGCTTGAACAAAAAATTACCATTACATTACACCCTGATGATTTAGCCGTGATTAATGAATACTATGCCGCAGAAGAATGTGCGAAACGTGGTTGGGTATTAATCTCAGAGCCGATGATGAAGCAAGGTGATTTGGTTATTAATAACGAAGTATCGTCGGTAGAACTATTAATGGAACAGCGTATCAAGCAGATGATGCGTCAATTCCTTATTGCCAATAAACCGGGTGCATAATGACCGAGCTCCTTAGTCGATTACAACAATTAAAAACTGATTCGTTGGCGAATAAGCCCACTGTTGCAGGCAAGCTGACGCGCGTGGTCGGTTTAACGCTCGAAGCTGTCGGTTGCCGCGCAGCCATTGGCAGCTTGTGTTCCGTTGAAACCGATAATGGCTTGATGGATGCAGAGGTTGTTGGGTTTGATGGTGATAAATTATTTCTAATGCCCAGCGAACAAGTCACGGGCATTATTCCTGGTGCAAAAGTAACTCCCCTCAATGAAACCCAAGGTATTCCGGTTGGCATGGAATTACTTGGACGAGTATTAGATGGCGTAGGTAAACCGATTGACGGTAAAGGCGAGATTGTTACCGGAGAAACCACCTCTTTTACTGCGAAACGTATTAATCCACTGGCACGTAAACAAATATCAAAACCTCTTGATGTCGGTGTTAAAGCGATTAACGCCATGCTAACCGTTGGCCAAGGTCAGCGTATGGGCCTCTTTGCTGGTTCAGGTGTCGGTAAAAGTGTCTTGTTAGGCATGATGACGCGAGGTTCTACGGCCGATGTCGTTGTGGTTGGATTGATTGGTGAGCGTGGCCGAGAAGTAAAAGAATTTATTGAAGAGATCTTGGGCGACGAAGGACGTGCGCGTTCAGTGGTTGTTGCAGCCCCAGCGGATGCATCACCTTTAATGCGCCTGAAAGGCTGTGAAACAGCATTAGCCATTGCGGAATACTTCCGTGACCAAGGTTTAAATGTCTTATTGTTAATGGATTCATTGACGCGTTTTGCGCAAGCACAACGTGAAATAGCCTTAGCCGTCGGTGAGCCACCGGCAACCAAAGGTTATCCGCCATCGGTATTTGCAAAATTACCGCAGCTGGTGGAGCGTGCTGGTAACGGCAGTGATGAACAAGGTTCAATTACCGCTTTCTTTACCGTACTGACCGAAGGTGATGATTTACAAGATCCGATTGCTGATGCATCTCGTGCTATCCTGGATGGCCATATCGTACTATCGCGAGACTTAACCGATGCCGGGCATTATCCTGCGATTGATATTGAGAAATCGATTAGTCGTGTGATGCCGATGGTCACGACAGACTTTCATCAAGCCGCTGCTCGTGGTTTCAAGCAAGCCTACTCGTTATATCAGCAAAATAAAGATCTGGTGGCGATTGGTGCTTATAGCCAAGGTGCTGATGCTAAAATTGATCGTGCTATTCGTTTAAAGCCAGCCATGGATCAATTTTTACAACAGGGCATGAAGGAAGTGATTCCATTTTCACAATGTGAAGAAATGCTGACCGCAATCGCCCCACATTTAGGTGTCGCCCTGCCATAATGAAACAGTGTCAATAATATGTCTAATACCGCATTAGAGCGTGTTTACCAGCAGCTTGAAGAACAAGAAAAAAATGCCTCAAGAGTCTATGCCATGATTCAGCAAGATGCTGTGCGTTACCATACTCAAATGCAGCAGCTAAGTGACTATCGTAAGCAATACCTGCAGAAGTTCACTGACAAAGGTGCCGAGGGTATCTCGGGTGATAGCTACGCGCATTATCATAACTTCATGAAAAAACTAGAACTCGCAGAATTTGAGCAAAAGCAGGCACTGGATAATATTCAACAAACAGTCAAGAACAAACATCTAGATTGGATGGAGATCCGTAAAAAACGTGATGCGCTTGGTTTGTTATTGGATAAGCGTAAAACAGCTGCTCAACTGGTCGAACACCGCCGTGAGCAAAAAGATCTGGATGAGTTTTCTAACTTCCAATATTTCAAACGTAAAAATAACCGTTGAACGTATGAATTAGCATAATCTGGCGTGAATTTTGCAGTTATATTCGCTATAACTTCTTATTAATGACATTTAGGCTTGACTATGACTTTCTCTCTACAAAAATCAACAGCAATGGCAGACACGCAGGCGGCGAATAATAAATCGTCTACGCTAAATGTCAAAGGTGATGCTGCTGCCGATATAGCGAGTGATGCGGAGTCGAATTCAGCTGAAAGTAGCTTTTCTAAACTATTCTCGCTGTTTAGCAGTGGCAAACAAAGTCCTGTGGATAAAAGTGCTATTGATAAGAGCGCGCTTGCCCAGAATAGCGTTGATAGCAGTACTAATCAGGTATCTGAGACTGGTGCGCGAGGTTCTATGGAGAGCTTAGAGGCAGGTATTAACGCTAGCTTAATGGGGGATTCTGATGTGAATGTTGATGATGAACCAAGTGTCATTAATCAAGCGGACAGTGCTTTAAAAAATGAAAGTAATGATGACTTCTTAGCACGTCTTGGCCAATCATCGATGTTGTTGCAAGATGATGCCGCCCGCGTATCGGGACAAGGTGAAAATAACGGTAATGAATTGCCTTTAGCGAAGCAGGGGGCGAATATTGCCTCAGTTTCAGAAGGCATGGCAGACTTATCTATGTTAAATAGTGGGGAACTAGATAGTAAAGGGCTAAATAATGCAGGGCTAGCCGCAGCAGCGTTAGAGACTGCTGGATTAGATAGTACTGAATTAAATAGTGCTCAATTAGATGGCCCTGAGTTAGATATTGCGACTGCAACGACAGACCCAATCGCGATGCTAACAGCCTCAACGTTAGCTGGCATGTCGACTGGTACGAGTCTAACTGATAATAATGGCGCAGCTTCGAAAGATGATTTATTGGCGACAAACGATGGCTCGGCTGATGGCTTATTGGATAGTTCAGGTAAAGCTAGCTTCACTGCTGCGTTGGGCGAAGCTGGTGGAGCAAAAAATACTCCGTTTGGTCAGACTAGTGCAATGGCTGCTGGTATTAGCGGTGCCGCCGCTGAGAGTAGCAACGCCGCAAACTCCACACTCGAACAGCAGAATACAGCGCCAACAGACGCTATTGAACAACTCGACTTTGCGCAAATTATGGAGTCAGCTCGTAAACCAGAGCCGTTAGAACAAGCCGCTAGAACAGCTGTAAAGCATCCGGTATTGACGGATGCAGAACAACAAGTACTTGATAAACGCGTTAATCTAAATAATAACCTAGCGAGTTCGGAATTAAATGAAAAAATTGCCATTATGGCGGGTAAAGAATTACAAACCGCAACAATTCGTTTAGACCCTGCAGAATTAGGCAGTATGAATATTAAATTGGTTGTGCAAAACGATCAGATAAATGTGACAATTCAAGCGCAGAATAATCAAAGTAGAGATCTACTTGAACAACAAATGCCGCGATTAAGAGAAATGCTTCAACAGCAAGGCATAACACTGGGTGATACACAGGTACAAGCTGACAGTGGCCAGCAGCAATCTGGTTTTCAGCAATCAGGACAAGAAAACGGACAAAAAAATAGCAATAACGAAACGAATTACGCGATAGAATCACAGAGTGAAGCCCCTGTGACTACTCAGTATTGGCAAGACTCGGCGAAAGGCGTAGACTTTTACGCCTAAACTGTTTAACCAGTAACTGTATCAGCATTCATATAGCGTAATAGACTATTCGATTTAAGGACGACAATGGCCGACGATAAAGATTTGAAAATAGAAGAGAAAGGTAAAGGTAATAAGAAAATTATTATTATCGCGGTGATTTTAGTATTAGCACTTGCGGGTGGCGCTGCGGCATTCTTTTTGTTAAGCGATGACAGTGCTGTAGCAGATAGTGCGGAAGTCGCCACTGAAACCGTCGATAAGTCAGCTAATCAGACCGCTTATTATGTTGCGATGCCGCGTCCTTTTGTATTTAATATTATTGGATTGAAGCGTGAACGTCTGGTGCAGATTAAAGTACAGCTAATGGTACGCGGCAGTGATAATCAAGAATTAGCGAAAGCCAATATTCCCTTGATTGAAAGTACATTGCTGCAAGTGTTTAGTGCCACAACCGAGCAGCAATTAGCGACCTATGAAGGCAAAGAATTATTACGTTCGGATTCGTTAACGAATGTGAATGACATTTTGACAAAATATACCGGAGTTGCAGCGATTGAAAAGATCCTGTTTTCCGGTTTTGTAATGCAGTAGGTTAAGTGTGAGTGATTTATTAAGCCAAGACGAGATTGATGCGCTATTACATGGCGTCGATGATGTTGAAGAAGATGAGTTTGACACCGTCGAAGACAGTTCCAGTATTGTTGACTTTGACTTTTCATCGCAAGATCGTATTGTCCGTGGTCGTATGCCAACGCTGGAGTTGGTTAATGAGCGTTTTGCTCGTCATATGCGGATCAGCCTTTTTAATATGATGCGTCGTACTGCAGAAGTATCCATTAATGGTGTACAGATGCTCAAGTTCGGCGAGTACGTGCATACCTTATTTGTACCGACAAGTTTAAACATGGTGCGCTTCAGACCTTTAAAAGGTACAGCGTTAGTCACCATGGAAGCACGTTTAGTGTTTATTTTGGTTGAAAACTTCTTTGGTGGTGATGGCCGTTATCATGCCAAAATTGAAGGTCGAGAGTTTACCCCTACCGAGCGTCGTATTATTCAAATGTTATTAAAAATAGTATTTGAAGATTATCACGAGGCATGGGCGCCAGTCATGGATTCAGAATTTGAATACCTTGATTCGGAAGTAAACCCGGCGATGGCTAATATTGTTAGCCCAACTGAAGTTGTCGTGGTGAGTTCATTCCATATCGAGCTTGATGGTGGCGGTGGTGACTTCCATATTACGATGCCGTATTCGATGCTAGAGCCAATTCGTGAATTACTCGACGCCGGTGTACAAAGTGATAAAGAAGATACCGATGAACGTTGGAGCTCAGCACTGCAAGAAGAGATCTTAGATGTACCTGTAGGACTTAGCACGCGGTTACTTGAAACTGAGTTAACACTTGGGCAAATCATGGAACTAAAAGTCGGTGATATTATTCCTGTTGATATGCCTGAAGAGCTCACTGTATTTATTGAAGATTTGCCAAGTTATAAAGCCAAGCTTGGTCGTAACAAAGATAATGTTGCGGTTAAAATAAGTAAAAAATTAAAAGTAAGCAACTTAGCGAAATCAGATATCGATCATGTGTCACTACGTGGTGGATTATTGACCTTAGACGATGAAAATGACGATAAATAGGGTATTTAAATGAGTACAGATCAAGATCAGATGGCAAATGACTGGGCGGCTGCAATGGCAGAGCAAAGTCATGTTGAAGCGACTGAGTTAGAAGATTTTAACAATGATGACAATGCATTTTCAGCGGAACATCAGCAAAAGCTAGATAGCATTCTTGATATCCCCGTCGTGATCTCGATGGAAGTTGGTCGTAGTAAAATTAGTATTCGTAATTTATTACAGCTAAACCAGGGCTCGGTTGTTGAGCTTGATCGTATCGCGGGTGAACCACTTGATGTGATGGTTAACGGCACGCTTATCGCACACGGTGAAGTGGTTGTTGTTAATGATAAATTTGGTATTCGTTTAACTGACGTAATCAGCCAAACTGAACGTATTAAGAAACTTAAATAATATGAACGATCTCGATATGCTGCAATGGCTATTATCATTGCTGGTAGTTCTTGCGGTTATCTTGATGTTAGCTTGGATTGCCAAAAAATCGCGTGTTTTTGGGAGTAATCATCAGCAGTTACAAGTTGTTGCTACATTACCACTCGGACCAAAAGAACGTATTATGGTGATAAAAGTAGGTGAGGAGCAAGTGCTTGTTGGCGTCACTGGACAGCAAATTAGTTTGCTTAAAGAATTATCGCAGCCACTGGAAAATAATCAGCCAGAGCTCAACCCATTTGCTACTAAATTAGCCCAAATGATGAAACAGCATAATGAAAAGTAAGTTTACGATCTTAGTCGCTTTGCTATTGGTATTATTTACCTCGACAGCATGGGCTGATAACTCGGTGATGTCGGCGGTAAAACTCATTACCAACGATGATGGCTCGCAAGAATACTCGGTGTCATTGCAAATTTTAGCCATGATGACTGCGCTCAGCTTCATCCCCGCTGCATTGATCATGATGACCTCGTTTACCCGTATCATCATTGTCCTGTCTATTTTACGTCAAGCGTTGGGCTTACAGCAAAGTCCGTCTAACCAAGTGTTAGTCGGTATTACCTTATTCCTGTCTTTTTTCATCATGTCACCGGTATTTGAGCGCATTAATGATAATGCCGTACAGCCTTATTTAAATGAAGAACTGACCTCGATGCAAGCTTTTGAGCAGGCAAAACTGCCGATGCAACAATTTATGTTAGCGCAGACCCGTGTGACCGACATTGATACTTTTATGCGTATTGCTAAGGTTGAAGCTAATTCACCTGAAGAAGTGCCTTTTCGGGTATTAATTCCGGCCTTTGTAACCAGTGAATTAAAAACGGCATTTCAAATTGGCTTTATGGTTTTCGTGCCTTTTTTGATTATTGATTTAGTTGTTGCGAGTATTTTGATGGCCATGGGTATGATGATGCTATCACCTATGATCGTTTCTTTACCCTTTAAGTTGATGCTGTTTGTGCTTGTCGATGGTTGGAGCCTGATTATGGGGACGCTGGCCGGTAGTTTTGGTTTATGACGACGTTCTACAGTGATTCATTTTTAAACCTGGGCTCAAATACATTCAGTAGCCCGTTCATCAATAAGCTGAGTAATCTGTTCATCAGTGAGTTTATAAATAGTTGGGAACAACATGGCACCTGAAGTCTTTGTAGATATATTTAGACAAGCATTATGGACGGTATTACTGTTGGTATGTGCCGTTGTTGTGCCTGGGCTATTGGTTGGTTTAGTTGTTTCTGTATTTCAGGCTGCTACATCGATTAATGAACAAACGCTGAGTTTCTTACCACGTTTAATAGCGACGTTATTAGCGCTTATTTATGGTGCGCATTGGGGCTTTGGCCGATTAATGGAATTCTTCACTAATATGATGCTACAAGTGCCACAAGTTATAGGGTAAAAGTGGAAATTTTATCGGCTGACATTATGACATTCCTGGCCAGTTATATTTGGCCGTTTGCCCGACTCTCGGGGATGGTAATGGTGATGATCGTCAGTGGTGCTAAAACCACACCGACTATGATCAGGCTGTTCTATTGCCTGGCGCTAACAGCGATGGTAGCCCCTGTATTACCGCCGATGCCTAATGTTGACTTATTTTCCTTAAGCAGCTTTATGATTATCCTGCAGCAAAGTCTGATTGGTATCGCCGTTGGTTTTGTGACGGTTATGTTGATTCAAACCTTTGTTGTAGCGGGTCAAATTATTGCAATGCAAACCAGTTTAGGTTTTGCTTCTATGGCTGATCCCGCCTCAGGACAGACTTCTCCAGTGATCGGTCAGATCTATATTTTATTAGGTACTTTGGTTTACTTATCGGTTAATGGTCATTTGTTTATGATCGAAACCGTGGTTAAATCGTTTGATACCCTACCGGTTTCTGCATCTGGTTTAGTGGCAATACAATACTATGAAATCGCCGGTTGGGTGTCGGTGATGATGGCTGCAGCGTTGAGTATGTCATTATCGGCGGTTGTTGCGATGCTAGTGATTAACTTTTCATTTGGTGTGATGACCAAAGCGGCTCCGCAGCTAAATGTATTCAGTTTAGGTTTTGCTGTGGGTATGGTCGCGGGTTTATTCATTATTTATTTATCATTAAAGAGCTTCATGTTTCATTTTGATGCGCAATGGCAAAGATCCGCTGAGCTAATTTGTTCATTACTCAATAATGCTTGCGCGTATTAGCGTTACTTATCACTTCAGGATAAAGGTATTTCCTCATGGCTGAAAAAGACGGTCAAGAACAAACCGAAGACGCCACCGAGAAAAAGCTCACCCAAGCCAAGGAAAAAGGCCAGGTCGTTCGTTCAAAAGAACTCGCTACCACCTTAGTTCTGACCGCGACAGGTGCTGCTTTTTTAGCTTTTGGTGATGCATTAGCGCGTGCACTTGTTACCAATATGACCCGTCTATTTCAACTTACCCGTGAAGAAGTGTTTAATCCGGAAGTCTTGATTGAAATTGTAAAAGTGAGTATGAAACCGTTATTTTGGCCTTTATTCGGCATTATGATTATCGGTTTCTTTGCGGGTATTATCGGTAATATAATGATGGGAGGAATGGTATTTAGTGGGGAATCTATTCGTCCCAAAGCCTCTAAAATGTCGCCTAAAGCCGGTCTTAAAAGAATGATGGGTGCGCAAGCCATGGTGGAGTTGATAAAATCAATTGCCAAGGTTGCGGTCGTAGTTACCATTGCCTTAATGGTGCTAAAAAATGAATTTTTACAGATCATGGAGTTTAGTCTTCAGCCATTACATATCTCAATTATTGAATCATTAAGTTTCTTAACTGATGTGTTCATTTGGCTTTGTGCCTCTTTAATTGTCATTGTTGCCATCGACGTACCGTATCAATATTGGAAACATGCTAAAGAACTGCGGATGACCAAGCAAGAAGTCAAAGACGAAATGAAAGATGTGAATGGTAATCCACAGTTAAAAGGTAAGATAAGACAGATGCAGATGGAGGTATCACAGCGCCGTATGATGGGTAATGTGCCCGATGCTGATGTAATTATCACCAACCCGACCCATTATTCTGTCGCATTAAAATATGATAAATCAGGGAGTTCTGCGCCGACAGTTGTAGCTAAAGGTGTCGACCAAACAGCATTTCGTATTCGAGAAATGGCCAAGGCAAATCAAGTACCTATTTTAGAATCAGCGGCTTTAACACGTGCGATTTATCACACAACTGAGGTTGACGATCCTATTCCCGAAGGCTTGTTTATTGCGGTGGCTCAGATCCTCGCTTATGTTTACCAACTTGAACAATTTAAGCAGCGCAAAGGTAATCGACCAAAACCCCTACCAAAATCCATGGATATACCTGACGATTTGAAATATTAAGGTCATTTGTGTACTAAGACCGTTAATGCTTTTGCCTTAGGTATGATTATTGCTTTATACTAGCGAGCATAAATTTTAGAGGTCTAGTAATGCAAGTAGCAAGTAATCTATCCAAAATCTGGGGTAAAAGAGCGGTCGCGCTAGAAAATGTCGGCACCCCGATAGTTGTACTAGCTACATTGGGCATGGTTGTATTACCTATGCCTGCATTTCTGTTGGATGTATTCTTTTCCTTTAATATCGCCTTATCGTTATTAGTGTTACTTGTTTCTATATACGTAAACAAACCCCTTGAATTTGCAGCCTTTCCAACCGTATTGTTAATCGCGACTTTATTGCGCTTAGCCCTGAATGTGGCTTCCACTCGAGTGGTATTATTAGAAGGCCATAATGGTGGCGATGCCGCTGGTAAGGTTATCGATGCTTTTGGTTCCGTTGTGATCGGCGGAAATTTGGCGGTCGGTTTGATCGTGTTCATGATCCTGATGATTATTAACTTTGCGGTAGTGACTAAAGGTGCGGGTCGTATCTCGGAAGTAAGCGCGCGGTTTACCTTGGATGCGATGCCAGGTAAACAGATGGCGATTGATGCGGATTTAAACGCGGGTATTATTGACCAAGAGCAAGCTAAATTACGCCGCGCAGAAGTGACTGAAGAAGCTGATTTCTACGGTTCAATGGACGGTGCGAGTAAGTTTGTAAAAGGTGATGCAGTCGCGGGTTTATTGATTCTATTTATCAATATAATCGGTGGTTTAATCATTGGTATTATGCAGCATGATCTGAGTTTCTCTGAAGCCAGTCGAATTTATACGTTGTTGACGATTGGTGATGGCTTGGTTGCACAGATACCTTCATTGTTATTGTCTATTGCTGCCGCGATTATTGTCACGCGTCAGAATAAAGATGAAAAGCTCGGTACACAGGTCAGCAGCCAAATGATTGCGAACCCGAAAGCATTAGCGGTTGTGGGCGTGATTATGACTGTAATGGGTATCGTACCGGGAATGCCGCATCTGGCATTTATTAGCTTTGGTTTGATCACGGGTGGTTGGGCTTGGTGGTTAATGAAAAAACAAGCTGAACGTGAAGCAAACCCAGATGTTATTCCAGACGATGCAGATGTCCAAGCGAATCTAAATGATCAGAAAGACCTTGATTGGGATGATGTGAAACCAGTTGATACTATCGGTTTAGAAGTTGGCTACCGCCTTATCCCTATGGTCGATAAGAGCCAAGGTGGTGAATTATTAAATCGTATTAAGGGTGTGCGTAAAAAGCTGTCACAAGAATTAGGCTTTTTGGTCCCCGCGGTGCATATTCGAGACAATCTAGATTTACCACCAAATTGTTATAGTATTAACATTATGGGGGTATCAAATGGCGAAATTGAAATCTTCCACGACAAGGAACTTGCGATTAACCCCGGTCAGGTTTACGGCAAGATAGATGGTATTTCAACCATAGATCCCGCTTTTGGTTTACCCGCTCTGTGGATCAACCCTCAACAGCGTGATCAAGCGCAAACCTTGGGTTATACAGCGGTTGACTCGGCTACGGTTGTTGCGACACACTTGAGCCAGTTATTATTAAATAATGCGGCGCAATTACTTGGCTACGAAGAAGTACAGAATTTATTGGACGTGTTAGCTAAAACGCATCCGAAGTTGGTCGAAAGTTTAGTGCCTGAGATTTTACCCCTTGGTGTCGTTGTAAAAGTACTGCAAGGGTTATTGAATGATAACGTGCCCATTCGAGATATACGTACCATCGTTGAAACGATGGCTGAATACGGCACTAAAACACAAGATCCAGAAGTATTAGTTTCCGCTTGTCGAGTCAGCTTACGCCGTATGATTGTGCAGGACATTAATGGCATCGACAGTGAATTACCTGTGGTGACATTGGCGCCGGAATTAGAGCAAATATTACATCAGTCTTTACAGGCTGCAGGTAGTGAAGGTGCAGGTATTGAACCTGGATTAGCAGAGCGAATGCAAACATCGTTAGCAGAAGTTGCACAGAATCAAGAATTAGCAGGGCAACCAGCGATCTTATTAACGTCTGGGGTATTAAGATCTACATTGGCTAAGTTTGTGAAACATTCGATACCATCATTACGGGTATTGTCTTACCAGGAAGTTCCCGATGATAAACAGATCCGAATTGTCAGTGTTGTCGGTCAATAACGCGTGAATAAATTAAAGTAGCGAACAGTACTAAGGATGATAAGTTGAAAATAAAGCGCTTTTTTGCCAAAGATATGCGAGCGGCATTGGCTGAAGTCAAAGAGGTTCTTGGCCCTGACGCTGTCATTATGTCTAACAAAAAGGTCACCGGTGGCATCGAGATTGTTGCTGCTGTGGATTTCTCTGAAAGTAAACCCGCGGCTCCGGAACCTACTGCGGAAAAAACACCTGCAAAAAATAAGACGAATCGTCAACTTTCTGAAGACTCCGTCAATTTATCGGCATCTAAATTTAGTTTCAAAAATTTAATGACGAATGAAATGTCACAGCAAGCTGAACCCGAGAAAGTGACCGGGCCTACGGATTCATTAGCAAGTTTATTGGCACGTCAGCAAGAACATAAACAGCAGATGTCTCAAGCCATTAGTAATGAAGACCGCGGCGGTGAAGAAAGTAGTTGGGATACCAGTTTTTTAAAGAAACCCGTCCCTCGACGTTTCGCTGAAGCGCCAAAGTCTGCGCCTGGCACACTCGCAGAGCAGAATGAAATGCGTGATGGTATGGCGAAGAAGCCACAGCAAAATGGTTATAAACAGTTTGAGCCAAGTGCGCCGAAAGTTGATAACCAACAAGACATTAGCGCAATGAAAGCAGAACTTGCTTCCATACGTCAATTGCTTGAACATCAAGTCTCAGGCTTGCAGTGGCAGGAAGTTGAACGTAACGAACCTATTCGTGCTATGTTGATCAAGCATTTGGTTAAAATTGGTTTTGCAGAAGAAATTGCAGACCAGTTGGCAAATTGTGTCGCTGAAAATTGCTCAATAGAGTCTGCGTGGGATCAAATACAAGCGCTATTGATAGACAATGTTTTGATTGCACAAGATGATATTTTAAGTAAAGGTGGCGCTGTTGCTTTAGTGGGCCCCACGGGTGTCGGCAAAACGACAACAATCGCCAAACTAGCGGCAAAATTTGCCATGTTGCATGGTTCAGATAATGTTGCACTGATCACAACTGATACATATCGTATCGGCGCTCACGAACAATTAGCGACTTATGGCCGTATAATGGGCTGTACCGTCAAGGTTGCACGTGATGATGCGGAATTGGCACAATACTTGTATCAGTTACGTAGTAAGCGATTAGTTTTGATTGACACTGCTGGTATGGGTCAACGTGATACGCGTTTATCTGAACAGTTAAAGACATTAGTTAATAATGAAAAAGTCGTGATTCGTAACTATTTAGTTGTTCCTGCAACCGCACAGCGTAGGGTAGTACAAGAAACACTAGAGCATTTTCACCACATTCCATTATCGGGTTGTATTCTAAGTAAAGTGGATGAAAGTTTAAGCCTCGGTGAGATTTTAAGTGTGTTGATACAGCACCAACTACCGATTGCCTATATTACTAATGGGCAAAGAGTACCTGAAGATATAGATTCAGCGAATGCTCAGCAATTAGTTCGAACTGTACTCAATAGAGATACTCTCGAAGAGCAAAACGATACGCATTTTTGGTTAGGCGATGATAAATAGTAATGAATAAAAATATTTTTTTCGATCAAGCAAGTGGTCTAAGACAAATGAGTAATAACAAAAAAGTTAAAGTTATTGCCGTTTCAGGTGGTAAAGGTGGCGTAGGTAAAACCAACGTAACACTGAACATGGCAGTAGCACTCGCGGCCCAAGGCAAGCGAGTTATGGTTTTAGATGCCGATCTTGGATTGGCAAACGTCGATGTTTTACTCGGCTTACGTGTACATAAAAATATCTCTCATGTGATATCGGGAGAATGTACATTAGATGATATTTTGATTGAAGGGCCAAATGGCATTTTGATCGCACCTGCGACATCAGGTACACGTTCGATGGTTGAGTTATCGATGCAAGAGCATGCCGGTTTAATCCGCGCCTTTGGCGAACTCAAGACACCGATTGATGTGTTGTTAGTTGATACTGCTGCTGGTATCTCGGACATGGTATTAAGTTTTTGCCGTGCTTCACAAGATATTCTGATGGTGGTGTGTGATGAACCAACATCGATTACTGATGCGTACGCGTTAATTAAATTGTTATCTAAAGAACACGGTGTCCACAAATTTAAAATTGTCGCCAATATGGTGCGCAGTTTACGTGAAGGCCAAGAATTATTTACTAAGTTGACACGTGTTACCGACCGATTTTTAGATGCAACATTAGAACTTGTTGCTTGTATTCCGTTTGATAACAGTGTTCGTCAAGCTGTACGTAAACAAAAAGTGGTTGTCGAGGCGTTTCCAAAAGCACCTGCAGCACTCGCGTTTAGAGCGTTGGCAAGTAAAGCTGCTACTTGGCCTGTTCCGAATAAAGTCGGTGGTCATTTAGAGTTTTTCATTGAGAACCTGTTTGAGAACAAAGCCAGGGTAGAAGATTGAAGTGAATAAGGCATCCCCTTACACTAGCATCCAGTCGCAACAGAATCAGGCGGTTGAGCAATTCGGTTTCTTAGTTAAACGAATTGCCCATCACTTGCTACTTCGTTTGCCGCCGAGTGTTCAGTTAGATGATTTAATCCAATCAGGAATGATTGGGTTACTGGATGCTGCGCGCAATTTTGATGGCTCTAAAGGTGCTAGTTTTGAAACGTATGCGGGTATTCGTATTCGTGGCTCAATGATTGATGAAATGAGACGTGGAGACTGGGTTCCTCGATCTGTGCATAAAAATGGCCGCGATATTGCGTCGGCTATTGATCGTATCGAGAAGCAAACGGGAACGGATGCTAAAGATACCGATGTTGCTGTAGAATTAGGCATTAGCCTGACTGACTACCATAGTATGTTGATGGATGTTAACAGTGGGCATATATTGGCGGTCGAGGATCTGACTGCAAATAATGAAGACGCTTATTCGGCTTATGAAGGTAAATCAAGTAGCCCTTGTACAGACTTTTCTGACCAGCGTTTTCAACAAGCACTAGCGAATTGCATTAAAACATTACCGGAAAGAGAAAGCTTAGTTTTATCGCTTTATTACGATGAAGAGTTAAACCTAAGAGAGATCGGGGAAGTGTTGAGTGTCAGTGAATCTAGAGTAAGTCAAATTCACAGCCAAGCAATGCATCGTGTTAAAGCGCGAATGCACGCTTGGTTGGATGATTAAGTTTAATTGGTACTGTTTATTTAGTACCTCAGTATTGAAGTAATATATTTATAGGAATCAGGGCCTGTACATATTGTAATTACTTATTTTGGAGAGCAACTTGAAAAAGCAAATTAAAATTCTTATTGTCGACGATTTTTCTACGATGAGACGTATCATTAAGAACTTATTACGTGATCTTGGTTTTAACAACACCTATGAAGCTGATGATGGCAATACAGCCTTACCTATGCTGAAAAATGGCGACTATGACTTTGTTGTTACCGATTGGAACATGCCGGGCATGCAAGGTATTGATCTGCTTAAAGAGATCCGTAAAGATCAAGCACTTTGCCACATACCAGTATTAATGGTTACAGCTGAAGCGAAACGTGAGCAGATTATCGAAGCTGCACAATCAGGTGTGAACGGTTACATTATTAAACCATTTACAGCTGCGACGTTAAAAGAAAAGTTAGAGAAGATTTTCGAACGAATTCAATAGGCAAGGATGCGCATGAGTGAACAACAAGAATCATTGATTTCATTAGAAAAGGCTAAAGAATTGGTTGCGCTGTTAGAGTGTGACCAGATAGAAAAGGCCAATGAAATCATTATTGATATTCAGAATGAAAGTTCAGATGCACTATTTGAAAAAGTAGGTGTGCTAACTCGCCAATTGCATGATTCATTAGAAGACTTCCAATTAGATACGCGTATTGAAAGTTTCGCTAATGATGAATTTCCGGATGCTAGAGAGCGTTTAAATTACGTTATTGAGATGACGGATAAAGCGGCAAACCGCACGATGGATGCTGTGGAAGCTTGCTTACCGATTGCGGATAGTTTCAATGATCGTATCCAACAAGTGATGCCAAATTGGAAGAGCTTGATGAGTCGTGATTTGCAACTTGGTCAATTTAAAGAACTTTGTAAATTATTAGATGATTTTCTTCAAGTTTCAGTCTCTGATGCCGATAGTTTAAGACAGTACTTAACTGAAATTCTAATGGCACAAGATTTCCAAGACTTAACAGGTCAAATGATCCGTCGCGTGATTAATCTAGTGCAAGAAGTTGAAGTTAAATTAGTTGAAATGTTGACTATGTTTGGTGAAGCAGCAAAACCGCTAAACAAATCAACAGAGCAACCTAAAGAAATAAGTGGCATTGAGGCAGAAGGTCCGATCATGAACGCGAGTGAACGTGTTGATGTGGTAGACGGCCAAAATGATGTTGATGATTTATTGTCAAGTTTAGGATTTTAAGGGAGATATTGATGAGCTTTGATGTTGATGAAGATATTCTACAGGACTTCCTGATAGAAGCATCTGAAATTCTGGAGCTACTCTCTGAGCAACTCGTTGATTTAGAAAAAAGCCCAGAAGACTCAGAATTGCTGAATGCAATCTTTAGGGGTTTCCATACAGTTAAAGGTGGCGCTGGATTTTTAGCATTATCAGAACTTGTTGATATATGCCACGGTGCAGAAAACGTATTTGATAGCCTACGTAATGGCCTTCGAGCGGTAACACCTGAATTAATGGATGTGATTCTTAAATCATTGGATTGTGTAAACGAAATGTTTGTATTAATTCAACAGAGAGAACCTCTTACTGCAGCTGACCCTGCATTAATTCATCAACTCAATGTGCTTACTCAACCCGAATCTGCACCAAAAGCTGTTGTTGAACCTATGGTTCAAGCACCTGTTGTTGCACAAGTGTCGACGCCAATCACAGCGAGTAGCAGTGATATTGATGGTATGTCAGAACTCGAATTTGAACAATTACTTGATGAATTACATGGTCAAGGTGGGGCGCCTAGCGCTGTCAATGTAGAAGCAAGCAAACCAGCTCCTGCTGTGATGCCTATCAGTTCAAATTCAGACTTTACTGATGATGAATTTGAAAAACTACTTGATGACTTACACGGTGTTGGTCAGCATAGTATTGCAACGCCAACGCCAACGCCAACGCCAACGCCAACAGTAGCAAGTAATAGCACTGCAGATCTCAATGATGATGATTTCGAAAATCTTCTTGATGAGCTATACGGTAAAGGTAATGCGCCAAGTGCAGTTGCTGCGCCGGTGTCTGCACCTGCTGTTAAAGCTGAAATTGCAACATCTACGGCCGTAGCAACACCTGTTGCGCCCGTTGTAAAGACTGCTCCAGAAAAAGCACCTGTTGCGAAAGCAAGTGAGGCAGCGGCGAAAGCTGATAAAAAAGCGAAACCACAAGCGGATTCAACTGTCCGGGTTGATACTCGAACATTAGATGAAATCATGAATATGGTGGGCGAGCTAGTGCTTGTTCGTAACCGTTTAGTGAGCTTAGGTATTTCATCGAATGATGAAGACATGACAAAAGCTGTGTCTAATCTTGATGTCGTTACTGCCGATTTACAAGGCGCGGTAATGAAAACTCGGATGCAACCAATCAAAAAAGTGTTTGGTCGTTTCCCTCGAGTTGTACGTGATTTAGCACGTACTTTAGCGAAAGACATTAATCTTGAATTAATTGGTGAAGAAACAGATTTAGATAAGAATTTAGTGGAAGCACTTGCTGATCCCCTGGTTCACTTAGTGAGAAACTCGGTGGATCACGGTATTGAAATGCCGGACGTACGTGAAAAAAATGGTAAACCTCGACAAGGTAATATTACCTTGTCAGCCTCACAAGAAGGTGACCATATTAGTTTGAAAATCGTTGATGATGGCGCCGGTATGGATGCTGAACGATTAAAACAAATTGCAATTGACCGTGGTGTGCTTGACGCTGATTCTGCCGCACGTATTTCGGATAATGAAGCATACAACCTTATTTTTGCACCGGGTTTCTCAACTAAAGATCAGATTTCTGATATCTCTGGTCGTGGTGTGGGTATGGATGTTGTTAAGACTGGTATTAGTAAGCTTAATGGTACTATTTCGATTGATTCGAACCTGGGTACAGGTACGACAATCTTTATTAAAGTGCCGCTAACACTGGCTATTCTACCAACCTTGATGGTTGAAGTTGGTAAGCAGATCTTCGCGTTACCATTAACAAGTGTGAATGAAATATTCCATCTTGATCTAAATAAGACTCACGTTGTGGATAACCAACTGACGATTATCGTCAGAGAAAAAGCGATACCGTTATTCTATCTACATGATTGGTTAACTAAAATGGACCCACAAGCTGGGGCTCGTAATGAGCGTGGATTAGGTCATGTTGTTATTGTGCAATTAGGCCTGAAACAGGTTGGTTTCGTCGTTGATAGCCTGATCGGTCAAGAAGAAGTTGTGATTAAAGCGTTAGATAACTTATTACAAGGTACACCAGGCATGGCCGGGGCAACAATCACCAGTGATGGTGGTATTGCGTTGATTTTAGATATTCCAAGTCTCTTAAATCATTACGCAAAACGTTAATTTGTTGATGCAGGGGGCAACCCCTGTGTGCTTTTACATTGATGTAGACATATTGAAGTAGATAGATTAGATGAAAATAAAGGTTTTAGTCGTTGATGACTCTAGTTTTTTCAGACGTAGAGTAAGTGAAATCATTAATGCAGATCCAGAAATGGAAGTTATTGATACAGCTATAAATGGCGAAGAGGCTATTACTAAAGCAAAGTCGTTACGTCCGGATGTGATCACTATGGATATTGAAATGCCAGTACTTGATGGTATTTCTGCTGTAAAAGTGATCATGAAAGAGAATCCAACACCAATTTTAATGTTTTCGTCATTGACGCATCAAGGTGCTAAGTCAACGCTGGAAGCTTTAGAGGCTGGAGCCGCTAACTTTTTGCCGAAGAAATTTGAAGATATTGCCAAAGACAAAGCAGAAGCGGTTAAATTATTACAACAAAATATTAAAGAAATTAGTAAGCGACGCAGTGTATTAAGAACACCACGTGCAATAAATACGACGGCAACGCATGCAGCGCCTGTAAGAGGTTCAATCCCGACGTCAACGCGCAGTAACACTATTAATAGCAGTACTGCTAACAAGTCGATTATGCCGAGCAGCGCCACTAATCATAGCGCAACTGATAGCCGTATTAATAAGCCGACCCTTGCACGCCATGGTACGGATGCGAATCGTTTAAATACGTTAGATTCTCGTCATACGCATCATGTTGATAATAGCCCGTCTGAATCGCGAGCATTACCAACTGCAAGTCGCTTGGCCAAACGTGCATCAGGTAAAAAATACGCGTTGTTGGCAATCGGTTCTTCGACTGGTGGCCCCGTCGCACTACAAAACGTACTTACACCTTTACGTCAGAACTTCCCGCTCCCTATTTTATTGATACAACATATGCCGGCTACATTTACTTCGGCGTTTGCAGCGCGATTAAATACCTTATGCCAAATTAAGGTAAAAGAAGCGCAGCATGGTGACCGTTTACTGCCTGGCGTTGCTTATTTAGCACCTGGTGGCAAGCAAGTATTAATCGAAAGTAAAGCCGGTGGTTTAACGTTAAAAGTAATGGAAAGCCCAGAAGGCATTAATTATAAACCGAGTGTCGACATTACCTTTGGCTCTGCAGCTAAGTCATATCGCGATAAAGTGTTAGCGGTAGTACTAACTGGTATGGGGGCCGATGGTCGAGAAGGCGCTAAATTACTTAAACAACATGGCAGTACAATATGGGCGCAAGATGCACAATCTTGTGTTGTATATGGTATGCCGCAAGCAATTGTGAATGCCGGATTAGCCGATGAGCAAATTAACCTGCTACAAATAGCAGAGCGCATTAATATTGAAGTCGGTTGTCGATAAAGACACGCAGAGAAGGTAGGTTAAAGTTGAACGTTTGGACTGTTGCTAATCAAAAGGGTGGGGTTGGAAAAACAACCACTGCTATTACACTGGCCGGTTTACTGGCAGAGCAAGGACAGCGCGTATTATTAATTGATACGGATCCTCACGCATCATTAACCAGCTATCTTAATTATGACAGTGATGACTTAACGATTGGGCTATTTGATCTTTTTGTTGCGCCTACGCTTGATGCTGAATTAGTACATAACGCGACGATAGAAACGCCTTACAACGGTATTAACTTATTACCAGCGACAATGGCATTAGCGACGTTGGATAGAACACTCGGTCACCGTGATGGCATGGGACTGATACTTAAAAATATCATCAGCTTAGTCGTTGATGATTATGATTTTGTCCTGATTGATTGTCCACCCGTATTGGGCGTTATGATGGTTAATGCATTGGCAAGTAGTGATCGTATCTTAGTACCTGTGCAAACTGAATTTTTAGCATTAAAAGGCTTAGACCGTATGGTTAAAACTTTTGAAATCATGCAGCGCAGTTGTGCGAATACATTTCAGTATACAGTGATCCCGACTATGTTTGACCGCCGCACTAAAGCATCACTGGTATCGCTACAGACATTGCAACAAAACTACAGTCAGCATGTTTGGCGTGCTGTGATCCCTGTAGATACACAATTTAGAAATGCCAGCTTAAAACATATGCCGCCTTCTATGTACTCACGTAGTAGCCGCGGTGTTGCTGCCTATGGCGCATTATTGCAAGACTTGTTGGCAAGCGAGAAACAACAGGAACGATTGTATGGATAAGAAGCAAATACATGCTGCGTTAGATGATTATTTTACATCTATGTTATCTGTGCCTGTTGTGGAAGACGCACCAAAGGTAAGCCTTGAAACTGTACATGTTGATACAAAGCACGTTGATACAGGTCTCGTTGATATAGCGCAGCTTGATAGCACAATTGCTGACGTTGGCACACAATTACAACACGAATTACAGCCGGTATTGAGTGACGTTGCTGTTGCAGTCATGAGTGAGTTTAAAATACCGGAGCCTGATGGTTCTGGCAGTATTAGCGACTTAGACCAGTTGCTAGGCTCTGTGGTTGATATCGACTTAGCTGATATGGATTTATCCGTGCTAGATGCTCCACATAGTGGCGCAGACACTGACGCGATTATTGATACGACTGTCTCGGCAGATATTACGGTTGCTCGCACTGAAGAATCGTTAATACCAGAAATCAGGGAAGTTGAGCGTGAGGTCGTTGAAGATATCGCCGTGACTGATACCAGTATCAGTCACGCTGAAGATAACACGGTCCTTGATTCGGCATCAGAAACGGCATTAGAGGCTGACGAAGAGCCTGCGGTAGAATGGAAAAATATTGAATTAGAAGAACGCTTTCAAGCTTTGTTTTTTGAGGTCGCAGGGGTTACTTTTGCTGTACCACTAACAGAACTTGGCGGCATTCATCAAGCCGATACGGTGAACAGCTTATTTGGCAAACCGGATTGGTATTTAGGCATCATGCAACACCGAGAACAAAAATTGAGTGTTGTTGATACGGCTCAATGGGTTATGCCTGAACAAAACATGGGTGAGATAGATTATAAATATCAAATCCAACTTAGCGAATCAAATTGGGTACTAGGCTGTGAAAAGCTGCATGGTACTGAAACTTTAAATCGTATGGATATTAAATGGCGAAGTACAGCTGGTAGTCGACCTTGGTTAGCTGGCATGGTTAAGTCACGTATGTGCGTATTATTACACGTAACCGAAATGATTAAATTGCTGGATAATGGCATCAATATTCATGGGCAATAGTAGAAGGAAATAAAACATGAGTCAGTCTCGAAACCTAGTGGAAAATGTAGCTGAAGATGAAGTACTGCAATGGGTTACATTCAAGTTAGAGAATGAAGTCTACGGCGTTAACGTAATGCAAGTTCAAGAAGTATTACGTTATACCGAAATTGCTCCTGTACCGGGCGCGCCAAACTACGTGATCGGTATCATTAATTTACGCGGCAATGTCGTGACAGTGATTGATACACGTGTACGTTTTGGTTTAATGCCATCAGAAGTGAGTGAAAATTCACGTATCGTTATCATTGAAGCTGAAAAGCAAGTGATCGGTATTCTAGTTGATGGCGTTGCAGAAGTGGTATATCTACGTTCTTCAGAAATTGATATGGCACCAAATGTAGGCACTGATGAAAGCGCTAAGTTTATCCAAGGTGTATCAAACCGCGAAGGTGAGTTACTTATCCTTGTTGATTTGAATAAGTTTTTAAGTGATGATGAATGGGACGAATTAAGCGGTTTATAAGCTTAATCACTCTTTCTATCTAGAAAAGCACTGTAATGATTGTTACAGTGCTTTTTTTAATTGCTATTTTATTGAAGGATTCAATATGCTTGCTTTAATTTTGTCTGGTGCTGCGCTCACGGTCGCGATTGCTGCGGTGATTGGTTGCGCTGTATTATTTCGTAAGTTAACTAAATTACAGGCAACGCATAGTTTATTACTCAAAGATTTGTCCAAATCAAGAGACTCTCTGCAAAAGCGACTCATTGAACTGAGCACCTCTAATATTAACCTTGGGGGCGCAATCCAAGGTGTCGCATCGGAATTACAGCAAACTAAATTCCAACAAGACGAAATGAAAGAAGAGATGACGACACAAGATCAACAAGACCCTGATAGTCGATTTTATACTAGGGCGGTCAAGTTGGTTGAACTTGGCGCTACGCTAGAAGAGATTATGCGTGAGTGCGAACTACCACGTGCTGAAGCCGAATTATTACTTAATTTCCATAAAAAATAACATTTAATCCTAATAATTGACCGCTTAATTGATGTTGCTTAATTATGCTTAAAGCTGGAATATGTTAATATTCTTACAGGTTGATGCTGGAAGTATAAAAAAATATGTTAGAAGTCGTTAATTTAAGCTGTATACGCGAAGATACCGTGTTATTTTCTGATCTTAGTTTCACTGTATCGAAAGGTGAAATAATCCAAATTGAAGGCCCCAACGGCGTAGGTAAAACGAGCTTATTACGTTTATTAGCGGGACTCTCTTCACCTGCAGATGGCCATATTCTTTGGCAGAACATTGATACTTTAGACGATCGTGAAAGTTACCATCAAGATTTACTCTACCTTGGTCATTTACCTGGGGTAAAAGCAGAGTTGACCGCTTTCGAAAACCTATTTTTCTACCATGCCATGCACGCTCCCGTCGCTAAAGATAAAATTTGGGAAGCGCTTGCACAAGTTGGCCTCGCTGGTTATGAAGACCAACTTGCTTGTCATCTTTCTGCTGGCCAGCAACGTCGTATTGCCTTAGCACGCTTGTGGTTATCTGAACAGAAACTCTGGATCTTAGATGAGCCGTTTACTGCGATTGATAAAAATGGTGTGAAAGTATTAGAGAATTTATTCTTAGCACATGCTGACAATGGTGGCAGCGTAATATTAACGACGCATCAAGATCTACAGTTTTCAGCAGGGCGATTACGTAAGATCATATTAACCCGTCAACACTTAACTGAGTATTAATATGTTTGCTGTTTTTATGCAGGTGATTAAACGAGAACTCATTACCGCTTTTCGCCGTAAATCAGATATTTTAAACCCTCTGTGGTTTTTCATTATCGTCATCACGCTTTTCCCATTAGGTATTGGACCAGAGCCAAACCTGTTATTACGCATCGCTCCAGGGGTTATTTGGGTTGCGGCACTATTATCGGCGCTCTTATCTATGGAACGTTTGTTTCGCGATGATTTCCTTGATGGTTCATTAGAGCAACTGATGTTGACAACGACGCCATTGGGCGTAATTGTGACGGCGAAAGTCGTGGCGCATTGGCTATTAACGGGTGTACCAATTCTGCTTGTTTCGCCTTTATTAGCCGTGTTTCTATCATTAGATGCAAATACTTTTATGGCGACGTTTATTACTTTGTTACTTGGTACCCCAGTACTTAGCTTTGTCGGCGCTATTGGCGTAGCGCTAACAGTTGGCTTACGTAAGGGGGGAGTATTATTAAGTTTATTGATTTTACCGTTATTTATTCCCGTGTTGATTTTTGCGACGAGTGCGATTGATGCAGCAAGCTTTGGAGTGCCGTATGCAGGCCCTGTCGCTATACTTGGTGCTATGTTGGTTGCATCGGTTACTTTATCACCGTTTGCTATAGCTGCATCATTGCGAGTTAGTCTGAGTTAAATTGTTAGTTAAAGCTTTTAATTAAAGAAAAGTAAAGTTAGTTTCAATCACTGTTTAGGTTCATATAATTGAGCCGTTATTAATGTAGAGAGTTTACTATGTGGAAATGGCTGCATCCTTATGCAAAACCAGAAAAAAGTTATAACCTAGCCGGTAAAATGCTGCCTTGGTTTGCAATTTTTAGTGCTATCTCACTAACAATCGGCATGGTTTGGGGCTTTGTATTCGCGCCCGCTGATTATCAACAAGGCGATAGCTTCCGAATCATCTATCTACACGTACCTGCTGCATCACTCTCCATGGGGGCTTATTTAAGCATGGCAATTGCTGCGTTTATTGGTCTAGTATGGCAGTTAAAAATGGCTGATATGGCGGTTGCTGCCATCGCACCGATTGGCGCAGTCTTTACTGCAATTGCATTATTTACGGGTGCTGTATGGGGTAAGCCTATGTGGGGTGCTTGGTGGGTATGGGATGCACGTTTAACATCTGAACTTATCTTATTATTTTTATATCTTGGCGTTATTGCTATTTATGGCGCGTTTAGCGACAAACTGCTTGCTGGCCGTGCTGCTGGTATTCTTGCGTTAGTCGGTGTGATTAACTTACCAATTATTCATTACTCTGTGGAGTGGTGGAACACATTACATCAAAAAGCCACGATTAGTAAATTCGATAAACCGTCAATGGATACCGATATGCTGTGGCCTTTACTGATTAACTTATTAGGCTTCGGTTTACTGTTTGGTACCTTAACTTTGATGCGTTTTAGAAATGAATTAATTACCCGTGAGTCGCATAGACCTTGGGTGAAAAAATTATTTATCGAGGACAAGTAACATGCAATTTGATAGCTTTTCAGCTTTTCTAGCAATGGGTGGTTATGGTTTTTATGTCTGGCTAGCAGTGGCTTTCAGTCTGCTGACATTAGGCTCATTAACGATTACTACGATTGTCAAACGTCGCCAAATCATTCATGAAATTAAAAATAAGCATCAGCGTATTGAACGTATGCGTGCTGCTGAAAAAATGGAGAATACGCTGTGAATCCCAGACGTAAAAAACGCTTATCGATAGCGCTGGTTATTATTATTGGCTTAGGTAGCATGACAGGCCTTGTGCTTTATGCTTTAAAACAGAACATTGATTTATTTTACACACCAAGCCAACTTGTTGAAGGTTTAGGCGAAGATAAAATCAAACCAGAGGTTGGTCAGCGTTTACGTATTGGTGGCTTAGTTATGCCTGGTACCGTTAAGCGTAATATGGACGATCTTAAGGTTAGTTTTGTATTGAGCGATGACCAAGGCGGCTTAGTGACATTAGAATACGAAGGTATCTTGCCAGATCTATTCCGTGAAGGGCAAGGTATTGTGGCGCAGGGTGTATTAAAGTCAGCGAATGTGATTGCTGCATCTGAAGTACTTGCGAAACATGATGAAGAATATATGCCACCCGAAGTTGCTGAAGCAATTAAAGGTATTAAGCATATGAAACCAGAATACGGAAACGAAACCAAATAAGGTAGTTTACAATGATCCCTGAGATTGGACATTTTAGTTTAATTGTCGCAACGGCTTTGTCGTTCTTGCTGGCAATTTATCCACTGATAGGCGCAAAGATTAATCATCCAGGTATGATTAACAGCGCTAAACCATTAGCCATTATGCAATTCTTACTAATGACGTTGTCATTTGTAGTATTGGCTTACGCATTTGCGACGGATGACTTTTCTGTCGGTTATGTCGCGACTAATTCTAATTCATTATTACCATTGCGATATAAAATATCTGCAGTATGGGGTGGTCATGAAGGCTCTCTACTATTGTGGTCTTTAACCCTCGCGATTTGGACTGCTGCCGTTGCAGTATTCAGCCGTGGTATTCCTAAGGTTGCGCTCGCTCGCGTACTGTCAGTAATGGGGATGATCGCGATTGGTTTTAACTTGTTTATCTTGTTAACGTCGAATCCGTTTGATCGTACCTTACCTTATTTACCCCTTGACGGTAATGACTTAAATCCATTGCTGCAAGACGTTGGTTTGATTTTCCATCCGCCAATGCTGTACATGGGTTATGTTGGTTTCTCTGTCGCGTTTGCTTTTGCTATTGCTGCATTGATGGCTGGTCGTCTTGATTCGGCATGGGCGCGTTGGTCACGTCCTTGGACACTTGTTGCTTGGGTATTCTTAACTGCTGGTATCGCACTCGGTAGTTGGTGGGCTTATTATGAACTCGGCTGGGGCGGTTGGTGGTTCTGGGATCCAGTAGAGAACTCATCATTTATGCCTTGGCTTGCCGGTACGGCGTTGATTCACTCATTAGCGGTTAGTGAGAAACGTGGCGTATTCAAATCATGGACTGTGTTGCTTTCTATCTCAGCATTCAGTTTGAGTCTATTAGGTACCTTCTTAGTTCGTTCTGGCGTACTGGTATCTGTGCATGCGTTTGCCTCAGATCCTGCACGTGGTTTGTTTATTTTAGCCTTCTTAATTGCGGTTGTTGGTGGTTCATTACTACTTTATGCAGTGAAAGGTTCAGAGATTAAGAGTCGTGGCAAATACGGCCTATTTTCTCGTGAAACCTTCTTGTTAATTAATAATGTATTGTTAATTGCAGCATTACTCGTTGTATTAATTGGTACCTTGTTACCGCTAGTACATAAAGAGTTAGGCATGGGCTCGATTTCAATCGGTGTACCATTCTTTAATAATATCTTCTTCTACATCATGATCCCGTTTGCTATTGCCTTAGGCGTTGCACCGTTATTACGTTGGAAGAAACAAGAAGCTGACTTACGTCCGTTGTTTATCCAGTTAGCAGTAATTGCTGTAGCGAGTATCGTATTAGCGGTAGCACTACCTGCAATCTTTGCGGATAAAATTAAAATTGTTGCAGTTGTTGGTTTTGCATTAGCATTCTGGGTCATTATTACCAGCTTGTTAGAAGTGTATATTCGTGCCTCGCATCGTCATAGCTTTGCTACGGGTGTAACCAAATTAGGTCGTAGTCATTGGGCTATGGTACTTGGTCACATTGGTTTAGCAATGATGCTGATTGGTATCTCTGCAACCCAGAATTACAAAATCGAAAAAGACTTACGTATGCTACCGGGAGATGAAGTTGTCTTTGCAGATTACTTATTCGAATTCGAACGCATTGGTGAAGCTAATGGCTCGAACTACGAAGGTTATAAAGCGGTATTTAATATCAGTAAAGACGGTAAGTTTGAAACTGTTATGCATGCAGAAAAACGCAGCTACTTTGCACAACGTAGTATGCCAATGACTGAAGCCGCAATTGACTGGGGCGTAACGCGTGACCTTTACATTGCACTTGGCGAACAACTTGCTGATGACTCGTGGGCAGTTCGTATTTATTACGAACCCTTCATTCGTTTTATCTGGTGGGGTGGTTTAGTTATGTCGATTGGTGGTTTACTCGCTGTATCTGATCGCCGTTATCGTTTTGTGAATAAAGGTGCTGCGAAAGCGCAATAATTAGGATAAGCATAATGACTAATGATGTGAAAAAAAAGAAACAGCTTATGACACGACTAGTACCCTTAATTGTATTTTTATGCGTGTCTATTTTCCTTTACATCGGCTTATTTCGTGACGCTACCGTATTGGAGTCGACCTTTATCGGTCGACCAGTACCTGAGTTTGCATTAAACGATTTAGTTGAACCTGAACTACAACATGATAAAAGTGTGTTATCAGGCAAGCCTATGTTGTTAAATGTCTGGGCTACGTGGTGCCCAACATGTTACGCCGAGCATAAATACTTAAATGAACTTGCTGAAGACGGTGTTTACATTGTTGGCATGAATTACAAAGACGAGCGTACGAAAGCATTGCGCTGGCTAGAAGAGTTAGATAACCCATATAAGATCAGTCTTTATGATCCTGATGGTATGCTAGGGCTTGATCTCGGTGTTTACGGTGCACCTGAAACTTTCTTCATCGACAGCAAAGGCATTATTCAATATAAGCACGTGGGTGACATTAATCCGCGTAATTGGAATAGTGAATTAAAAGCTGTTTATGAGCAGCTTAAATAAGGACTTAACATGAGAAAATTATTCGTATTAATGACTTTTATGCTGAGTTTCAATGTCGCAGCTGTTATTGATGTTTATGACTTTGATAACGCTGAGCAAGAGGCATTGTTTAGAACATTAACGGCAGAGCTACGTTGCCCTAAATGTCAAAATAATAACCTTGCTGATTCAAATGCGTCACTGGCAAAAGATATGCGTACAAAAACATATCATATGGTTGTTGCAGGTAAAACAGAAGACCAAATTGTTGATTATTGGATTGATCGATTTGGTAACTTCGTACTTTATAAGCCGCCAGTAACCTTAGGCACTGCCATTTTATGGGTTGGCCCTGGTTTGTTTGTATTATTTGGTGGTCTTATCATTGTTCGTAACAGTCGTCGTAAAGTCAGCGTTGCCGCTGATGATCGCGATGAAGAGTTATCGAGTGCGGAAAAAGCCCGTTTGGCCAAAATTTTAAAGGATAGCGAGAAATAGCATGTTGTTATTTTGGATAGTAAGTATTGTATTGGTTATTGCTGCCGCGCTGGCATTTGTTATCCCGGTTACGGGTGACAACAAATTAACTGGTGCGACACGAGACCAGTTAAACAAAGACCTATATAAAAGTCGTATCAGTGAGTTAGCTGACGATGAAGATCAAGGTTTGTTAGATAAAAGCGCAGAGTTTATTGATGAAATGCAACGTGGTCTATTGGATGACGTTGTTGACGAGAAAGCGGCAAAAGTAAGTACTGCGAGCTCGCCATTCATCTGGCTTGCGGGTGTGGTATTCTTAGTTGTTTTCTCTGTGTCTGTTTATCTGACGTTGGGTGCACGTGACCAAGTAGCAAACTGGGAAGATGTGTATTCACGCTTACCAGAGCTCACTAATCGTGTGATGAATGATGGTGATAAAGTCACAGATCAAGAGATCTCTGACTTTAAACTGGCGTTGACGACTAAGATGGTCGCTGAACCAGATAATGAATTTGGTTGGTTATTACTGGGCCGCTTAAACGTTGCTTTGGGTGATTCAAATGCAGCATTCATTGCGATGGATCGTGCTTATAAACTAGCGCCGATGAATACATCAATCGTGACCGGTTATGCACAAGCATTAATGCTGAGTGATGATCCTGACAAGAATAATCTTGCACGTAAGATATTGATGGAGCTGAAACAAGAAAAACCAGGTGATATTGAAGTGCTTTCTACGTCTGCATTTATGGCGTTAGAGAATCAAGATTACCTTGGCGCAATTGAGCAATGGCAACGTATGTTACCGTTACTTGCTGGTCAGCCAGATCGTTTGCAAATGATTGAAGGTAGTATTGAATACGCTCGAAAACAGATTGCAGCGAAAAATGGTTCTGCACCTGTTGCCAATCATGCGGAATCATCAGTTGATAGTCGTCCTGTTGCAACAAGTACAGAAACGAGTACTGCGACAAGTGACGTAGTTACGGGTAATGAGCAAGTGACGATCACGATTACTGCTGACCAAGCTGAAATGAAAGGTTACTTGTATGTTTACGTGAAAGCCGCTGCCGGCCCTAAAGCGCCGCTTGCAGTTAAACGTATCATGGACCCAACGTTCCCATTAACGATCACTTTATCTGATAGTGATGCAATGATGGCGCAAATGAAGATGTCGCAATTCCCATCGATTAAAGTCAGCGCTAAGCTTTCTCAAGATTCAGATGTGACAACGAAAGAAGATGACATCAACTCTAATATTGTGACGCTTAATGAAGGCGATGCTCGTGCAGTGACGCTTAACTTGAGTCGTTAACTTGTTCAGGTAGTTGCCTATATAGCAATGCCTTATTAGTGTTTGTTAATCAGCCCCGCGGAAATTATTTATATAATATCCACGGGGTTTTTTAGTATCTGTTATCTGGTTTTTTAAATTAAACACAGACAAAAATGTTTATGATGAAATATCCAAAAATACCAAGCTGCACGTCGGTAAAAATACGTTAAGCAGCATTGAGGAGTTGTGAGTGTTAAAAGTAAGAGTGAACATTGCAGAGAAGCAAGCGAAGAAGCTAATTTTTGATCTGGTGAAGTACAGCGATCACTCAAATCGAGAGTTGACTGATGGCCTAAAAAATAAAATCATCGAGCAGTGGTTCGAGGAGAATAAATATCCCTTTAAGCGTTTAGTCTCAGACACCCGAAACTGGGGTTATACGGTGCCATTTGTCGAGAATACCATGGATAGCAAGGTCTACATCAGCGGGGAAGGCATTCTCAATGTGAACGATTACCAAGGTGAGTTTGACTCTGCGCTGGCATATCGTGACGTAACGATTAACAATGCCGACATCGCAGCGTGTTATGCAGCGTACTATGCGTGCATTACCAAGTTGTTCGACTCTTTAACGTCATATTTATCGGTTAAAGCCGAGTCTTATGACATTGATAATGCAAACAAGAGCGTATCTCTAGAAGACAAAATCAGCCAATGGGTACCTATATTCACAGCGGGTAAAGCGTTAGATATGAACAACAAGTCTTGGACGCTGTTTACTGCACAATTGGCTGAGTGTCATGCACTTGTTAGCAATCCGGCACTTGTAACGGATGGTTTATCAGCGACGCAACTTGCTGCTAAAGTGAATGACTTGCGTGGTGGCATTATTAGCATCATGTATGAATTGCATGTATTACTGAACGATGAAATCAAATCTCAGTTAATTAGGGCTGTCTACTTTCCTGATGCTTATGTATCCGCAGCTGCTTAGCTTTTGTTTCTAATCAAAAGTAATTTAAATAGCCTTGTAGCAATAATATCTATAGGGCTTTTTTTGTTGCTATTATTGCGAAAATACCTATGATACGCGCTCTATTCTTTAATTCGGGTTATATATGTATAAATTAAATCTTGATCTTGATGATTTCATGCAAAATTATTGGCAGAAAAAACCACTGTTGATTAAAGCGGGATTCAAGGATTTTGTCGATCCGATTAGCCCGGATGAAATTGCTGGTTTAGCAATGGAAGAAGAAATCACATCGCGCATGGTATGGCGTGAAGAAGACAAGTGGCAGGCTGCATGTGGTCCTTTCACTGAGTTTGAACGTATGGAACAAGATGGTTCTGCTATCTTAGTACAAGCGATCAACCATTGGCATGAACCTTCGGCTGAATTAGCCAATACCTTTAACTTCATTCCAAGCTGGCGCTTTGATGACTTAATGGTTTCTTATAGTACTGATACAGGTGGCGTAGGTCCGCATGTAGACCGTTATTGTGTATTCATTATTCAAGGCCTAGGCAAGCGTCATTGGCGTGTTGGTGCTCAGGATATGAATCCTCAAGAGTTCGCAGCGAACGGCGCATTGAAGCACTGTGAAGCGTTTGACGCGGTGATTGATACAGTATTAGAACCAGGTGATATCTTATATATTCCACCTTATGCACCGCATGAAGGTTATGCTGTTGGCGAAGCGATTAACTACTCTGTTGGTTTCCGCGCGCAAGATCAAAAAGAACTGTTAAACGATTTTGGTGATTACTTATTACAACAAGAAAAAGAGTTTGTTCGTTATAGCGACCCTAAATTACAACCACGTGCAGAACATGGCTCAATCGAAGCAAGCGAAGTGCAAGGTTTAACAGACATCATGACATCATTAATGGCTGATAAAAGCGTCATGCATGATTTCCTTGGCCGTCATTACAGTGAATCTGCACACGAGCTAGATTTAGTTGTACCAGAAGGTGGTTACATCGCCGATTACGCGATCGTTGTTGATGAAATCGGTATGGAATCTTATCTGCGTAAAGTGAATGGTCTAAAGACATTATACTTCCCTGAAATGCCAACGAGCTGCTTCATTGATGGCGAGCGTTATGACTTTGATGCGAGTATTGCGGCAAGCGTACAAACGCTATGTAACACGACGGAGCAGTCTGCTAAAGAACTTGAAGTATTAATGAAAGATAAAGCATTTGGTCAGCAATTGATTGAATGGGTTAACCTGGGTTACTGGCATTTTGAGTAACGGTTAATACGTTGTTAGTGTGAGTTAATAGCACAATAGATAGCACTAAGGCTTGATGGTCTTGGTGCTTTTTTTTGTCTGTAATTTAGAAGATGTACACTGAAGCTTTAGGGTTAAGTCTTAATAGAATCACGGAGTTTTGGGGTTTTTCAGGCAAAAAATAACCCCAGCTATTTGCATAACTGGGGTTAGAAGATTAACTAAAAATAATTACTTATTTTTTAGCGTTTTCTTCTTTAACTTTAGCGATAACGCCTTCAGCAACGTTAGCTGGACAAGGGTTGTAGTGTGAGAACTCCATAGAGAACTGACCACGACCAGATGTCATTGTACGTAATGAACCGATGTAACCAAACATTTCTGAAAGAGGTACGTCAGCTTTAATACGAACACCAGTGTTACCAGCGTCTTGACCAGCGATCATACCACGACGACGGTTAAGGTCACCAATAACGTCACCAACGTGATCGTCTGGCGTGAATACGTCAACTTTCATGATTGGTTCGATTAACTGTGCGCCAGCTTTCGGGATAGACTGACGGAATGCGCCACGACCAGCAAGTTCGAATGCAACTGCTGATGAATCCACTGCGTGGAAGCCACCATCGTATAATTCGATTTCAACGTCTAGTACTGGGAAGCCAGCTAGAACACCTGTTTCCATCAAGCTCTTGAAACCTTTCTCAACAGCAGGGAAGAATTCTTTAGGTACGTTACCACCAACAACAGTTGATGTGAATACGAAACCAGAACCTGGTTCGCCTGGCTTGATACGGTAATCGATCTTACCGAATTGACCACTACCACCAGATTGTTTCTTATGCGTGTAGCTATCTTCAATTGCTTGAGTAATAGTTTCACGGTAAGCAACCTGAGGAGCACCAACAACTAGATCAACGCCGTATGTACGCTTAAGGATATCAACCTTAATGTCTAGGTGAAGTTCACCCATACCAGAAAGGATTGTTTCGCCTGAATCTTGGTCAGTTTCAACTTTGAAAGTTGGATCTTCAGCAACCATTTTACCGATCGCAATACCCATTTTCTCAGTAGAACCTTTATCTTTTGGTGTTACAGAGATAGAGATTACTGGTTCTGGGAATACCATAGCTTCTAGGATGATTGGATCTTTCGGATCACATAAAGTGTGACCAGTTTGAACGTTACCTTTCATACCTACGATTGCAATGATGTCACCAGCTTGAGCGCTAGTTAATTCGTTACGATCATCAGCTTGCATTTCACACATACGACCAACACGCTCAGTTTTACCTGTAGCAGCGTTAAGAATAGTATCACCTTTCTTCAGTGTACCTGAGTAGATACGAACGAAAGTAAGTGCACCGAAACGGTCATCAGAGATTTTGAATGCTAGCGCTTTGAAAGTTTCTTCAGTTGAAACAAGTGCAAATTTACCAGTTGGTTCGCCTTCTTCATCCGTAAGCGGTTGAGGATCAACGTCCGTTGGGCTAGGTAGGTAATCTACTACAGCGTCAAGAATTAGTTGCATACCTTTATTCTTGAATGCTGAACCACAGTAAGTTGGGAAGAAGTCCATTGTACGTGTACCTTTACGGATACAACGTTTGATTTCTTCAATAGAAGGTTCGTTACCTTCCATGTAAGCTTCCATTAGGTCGTCGTCTTGCTCTACAGCAGTTTCAACTAGCATTTCACGGTATTCTTCTACTTTATCAGCCATGTCCGCAGGAACATCTGTGATTTCGTAGTTTTCTGGAAGACCAGTTTCATCCCAAACGTATGCTTTACGAGTTAGAAGGTCAACAACACCAACGAAATCGTCTTCGATACCGATTGGTAGAACCATAACTAGTGGGTTAGCATCTAGTACGTCTTGAGTTTGCTTAACAACACGGTAAAAATCAGCACCCATACGGTCTAATTTGTTTACGAAGATGATACGTGCAACTTCTGAGTCATTCGCATAACGCCAGTTAGTTTCTGATTGTGGTTCAACACCACCAGAACCACAAAATACACCGATACCGCCGTCAAGTACTTTAAGTGAACGGTAAACTTCAACTGTGAAATCAACGTGTCCAGGAGTATCAATAACGTTAAAACGGTGATTGTTCCAGAAGCAAGTTACAGCTGCTGATTGGATAGTAATACCGCGCTCAGCTTCCTGTTCCATGAAATCTGTTGTTGATTCGCCGTCATGTACTTCACCAGTTTTGTGAATTTGACCAGTAAGTTTTAGGATACGTTCAGTTGTTGTTGTTTTACCAGCATCAACGTGAGCGAAGATCCCGATATTTCTGTATTTTGATAAATCAGCCATTATGTTCTCTATAATTTATTTATTTAAAGATTCGCGCGGAGTATATCACGTTTTTTTGAGAACAAAAAAGAGCTAGCTGACTATAAGCTAGCATTTAAGCTGTTTTTTCTCATTTCTATTTAATTAATCTAGATTAAGGTGATGAAAATCGGATCTTCGGTGGATTTATCGAGGTTTTATTCTAAAAACAGGCGCAATTATAGCCGCGCCTGCTTTTTAATATTCATCAATATACGATTAAAATTGTTTTAAAAGGTCTGAATTGTAGTCGTCAACGGAAATTGTTAAGTTCTGTGCAGTGATTAGACTGTCTAGCTTGGCTATATCTGCCGTTAAAGCTTCCATTGTCAATGTGTTGTTATCTAGATTATATTGCTGTTTCGATGCGGCGTAATAGTAATGCAGGATAGTGATCGCGTCTATATTGGTATTATCGCTATTTGCTAACGCTGTTTTGATATGATGGAGCTTACGGTAAATCTTGTTATTCGCTTGTTTTAGCTCCCAAACATACATGACTTCAATTAAATAAGGGTGGCGACGTACAAGGTTAAATACGACGAGTAAGCTGATGACACCGAAGACTACACCCGCTAAATTGAGCTTAAAGTTATTGCCATCGGCAGCGGCAAAAAAGTGAATTAAAATTTGACCATAAACTAAGGCAAAAAAGATTAAAACGGCAGTCGCAACGACGCTCGCCATGTTTAAATGTTTACGGTAACGCACTTTGTCTATCTGTTGTAATTTCATTTACTCTTCGCTCTTTAATGATGAGTGAATATACTAACAAATAAGCGCATGAATAATAATGTTAACCACGGATAAAATGATTAAATAAATGTAAATTTATTGGCGATAACTTGAAGGGAATGTGTAATTTGGAGTGGTTGATGTAATGAATGATAACAGCGCAATAAGCGCATTGTCTTCATATGTAAAGACAATGCGCATAGGAGCATTTATAGACAAATGCTGATTTACTATAAACAAACACTTGGTTGTACTAAGAACTTAGTTACATTAGTGCTTGTTATAGAGAAATCCTTACGCGTTGCTGCTGCTCTTTGGTGTTGAACCAGCAGGGCGACGACGGTTGCCTTTATTCGCTGATGGGTTTGCTGCTGGAGCTGTTGCACTACGTTGGCCTGTGTGACGACGGTTTTTACTTGCCGGTTTGTGGCCACGTGAATTTTCAGCTGAACGTTGACCGTCTTGATGCTCTTTCTTTGGTTTTTTCGCTTTTGGTGGACGGATACCCGGTGTAGTCGGGAATGAATCCATTGGTGCAAAACCGTCAACAACAACACGCTCAAGGTGTTTTTGGGTTAACTGCTCAATTGCAACAAGTTCTTTCATTTCGTCCTGACAAACTAATGAGATTGCAGTACCTTCAGCGCCAGCACGACCTGTACGACCAATACGGTGAACATAATCTTCAGGTACGTTTGGTAATTCGAAGTTAACCACTTGTGGTAGTTGTTCGATATCGATACCACGAGCGGCAATATCAGTTGCAATAAGTGCTCTTACTTCACCCGATTTGAAGTTTGCTAGTGCTTTAGTACGTGCACTTTGGCTCTTGTTACCGTGAATTGCTGCAGCATTGATGCCTTGCTCTTCTAAGTGTTTAGTTAATTTGTTCGCACCGTGTTTAGTTTTGGTAAATACCAATACTTGCTTCCAGTTATTCTCTTTAATCAAATGTGTTAATAACAGTGGTTTTTTCTTCTTATCAACAGGGTGCATCCATTGTTCAACTGATTTAGCCGCTGCGTTACGTGGTGTTACTGAAATTTCAACGGGATCGTTGATCAAGCCTTTAGCAAGCTGGCGAATATCATCAGAGAACGTTGCTGAGAATAGTAAGTTTTGGCGTTTTCTTGGTAATACCGCAAGTACTTTACGAATATCACGCAAGAAACCCATATCTAACATGCGGTCAGCTTCATCTAATACCAATATTTCTAATTGGTGAAAGCGAATTGCGTTTTGGTTATATAGATCGAGTAAACGACCTGGAGTCGCAACTAAGATATCAACACCACGACGTAGACGCGCCATTTGTGGGTTAATTTTAACGCCACCAAATACCACTGTTGACGTTAAGTTCAAATGCTTACTATATACTTCAACGTTTTCTGCAATCTGTGCTGCAAGTTCACGCGTTGGCGTTAAGATCAACGTACGTGCTTGATTAGCACGTGGGCGTGGGCCTTGGCTTAGTTTTTCTAAAATAGGTAGAGTAAAACCAGCTGTTTTACCTGTCCCTGTTTGTGCCGCAGCCATTACATCCCTACCTGACAGTACAGCTGGAATCGCTTGCGCTTGAATTGCCGATGGTGTGTCGTAGCCTTTTTCTGCTACAGCTTTTAGGATTGGAGCGGATAAACCGAGGTCGGTAAAACTCATATAGTGTCTCTTTATTTATGTGATTGCTATTTATGTGCTACTACTATCTGCAACTACTCTGCGCGACGAGCATGCGCTAGTGCTAAGTATAACAGCGGTGCTGCAGGGTACATGATAGGTTGATGAAGTGCAAACTAGATAATTATAGCTAACTTATCTACTTTTATTAGAAATAACCTTGTTGACACTAAATTGGAAGTCTATATAATTAGCCGCAGCTTTAAGGTTAGTTTTATGAATGAATTCCATTTCGAAGTTTTTAGTACCTCGTCCTGTTTGATCATAAGTAAGTAGTAACACTTCCAGCAACACCCGGCATTTGCCACTTATAATTACAAATAGGATTCTATTATGTCTAAAATCATGGGTACAGTAAAATGGTTCAACGAAACTAAAGGTTTCGGTTTCATTCAACAAGAAAACGGCCCTGACGTGTTTGCTCACTTCAGCGCTATCGAAAGTGACGGTTTCCGTACACTTTTAGAAAACCAAAAAGTTGAATTCAACGTTACTGATGGCCAAAAAGGTCCTCAAGCGGAAAACATCGTAGTACTTTAATTCTTTGAATTAATAGTCACTAAGATTGTTTAACTTAAATGAATTGATGATAAATCGAAACGTTTAAGTATAAAGGGCATGTTCTTCGGAGCTTGCCCTTTTTGTTTTATCTCCTATTCATTAAAGGTATGTGCTGTGAGCCAAACTAACTTCTCTTCTCTAAATTTACGTCCAGAACTTGTTTCTAATCTGGATACTCTCGGTTATACCGAAATGACACCTATCCAAGCACAAAGCTTACCGAGTATTCTTGAAGGTAAAGATGTGATTGGTCAGGGTAAAACGGGTTCAGGTAAAACAGCTGCCTTTGGTTTAGGTTTACTGCAGCGTTTAAATGTAGAACGTTTCCGTATTCAAACATTAGTGCTTTGTCCTACACGTGAGCTTGCTGATCAAGTGGCGAAAGAAATTCGTAAACTTGCACGTGGTATTCACAACATTAAAGTATTAACACTGTGTGGTGGTATGCCATTTGGCCCACAAATCGGTTCATTAGAACACGGCGCACATATCATTGTTGGTACACCTGGTCGCGTATTAGATCATTTAACAAAAGGCACGTTACGATTAGATAATCTAACTACTTTTGTACTTGATGAAGCTGACCGTATGCTAGAAATGGGTTTCCAAGATGCACTTGATGCAATTGTTGAGAAAGCACCAAGCGATCGTCAAACACTATTATTCAGTGCAACGTTCCCGAAAAAGATAGAAGCAATTGCATCGAAGATAATGAAGAACCCAGAAATGGTTGAAGTCGCATCGACACATGACGATAGCTCTATCAAACAGCATTTCTATAAAGTAAAAAACTTTGGTGAACGTTTAGATACAGTACGTGGCTTATTACTACAGCACAAACCTGAATCAACGGTTATCTTTTGTAATACCAAGAAAGACGTGCAAGATGTTGCTGATGAATTAGGCCACTTTGGCTTTAGCATCATTGCATTGCATGGTGACTTAGAGCAACGTGATCGCGATCAAGCGTTAGTGCGTTTTGCAACGAAGAGTGTTTCTATTCTTGTTGCGACTGACGTTGCGTCTCGAGGTCTGGATATTGAGTCGTTAGATGCGGTAATTAATTTCAACGTTGCACACGACAGTGAGGTACATGTTCACCGTATTGGCCGTACTGGCCGTGCTGGTAGTAAAGGTTTTGCTTGTACTTTATTTGATGATAAAGAAGGCTACCAGGTTGCACAGCTAGAAGATCGTTTTGGTATGATCACGCCTGAAGCATTACCACCTGCAAGTGTGCTAAATGAATCACCAATGATGCCACCTATGGAGTGTATCCGTATTGATGGTGGTAAAAAGCAGAAAGTACGTGCTGGTGATATTCTTGGTGCATTAACGGGTAAAGACGGTATTGATGGTAAGCTAGTGGGTAAAATCCAACTGTTTGATAACTGTGCTTATGTTGCTGTTGATACTAAAGTGGCGAAAGCGGCTGTGCAGAAGATTGGTAAAGGTAAATTGAAAGGTCGTACATTCCGCGCTTGGATCGTACGTTCATTTAACGATTAATCGTTAGATGCATCTGTCAGTAGCGATCGAATAGACTCGTTACTGACAGATATTATCTTCATAACTTATTATCGCGGTTATACAGCTCTACGAATGAGCGGCCGTAAGATGCTACAACTTTTGTTAGCATAGTTGTGATGAAGTTGGTGACCAGTTGAGTTGTCATAATAATTACCTTTCTAATTAGTTTATCTAAGCACTGTTTAATTTATATAAGTATTAGTTTATATAAGTGCGATAAGAAAGAGATAATCTAATTTGTTCATCTCTAACCCTCCGTTTTAACTGCATTATAGCTATTATTATTTATCTTTATAGCGAAATAAATTTGTCATCAGGATTAGAAAATATAATGTATTATCATACTCAATTTTTCCGTTAATAACTGAGTGAATAAGGCAAATCTTACTCCATTAGTCAGTTAGACACTGGGCTAATAAACTGACCGGATGGATAGTTTCTAAGTCACTGTTCTCTTCAATTTGCCATTTACAGGTTTCACAATCGGTGATCGCAAAGTCAGCATCACTCTGTTTTATCTGTTCAAACAAGCCTTTACCTATCTTCATCGACACATCATAGTTTTCTTTCTTAAAGCCATAAGTACCAGCAGAACCACAACATTCACTGTTAAGTACAATGACATTTAACCCTGGGATAGTACGTAACAATTCAATGGTAAAAATAGCCAAGCCACTGCGCTCGAGATGGCACGGCGTATGGTACACAATGGTTTTATTCACCGGCTTTAATGCTGGCATATTACCGTTCATAAATTCACGTAATATAAATGAGGTAATGAACTCAAGCTTATTCGAAATCTTACTGTTATCTACTTTTAATACATGCGGGTATTCTTGCTTTAAAGTCAGTGAACAAGTTGATGATGTCGATAAAATCGGGGTATTAAATTGTTCTACCGCTTCAGTCATGTGTTGAACATTAAATTCGGCATTCTTACGGGCTTTATCGTGAAAGCCATTAGCGATCAGCGGTACGCCACAGCATTTTTCTTTCTTCAATAACTTTACGCCAATATTCATGGCATTGAGTACTTTTATTAAATCTTTGCCCAGTTGTGGGTTGTTATAGTTAACATAACAGCCATGAAAATAACTGATCTGGCGCTCGAACTGTAGTTGAGTATTAGCTTGTTTCTTATACCAATGACGAAACGAACCAAAAGCATATTTAGGTAATGATTTGTGCTTATCAATCGCTACCGTTTTATCCATGATGGTTTTGATGATTTTCGAATCTGTAATTTTATTTACTAAGGGGGCAACGGGTGTTGATAGTGAGCCGAATAAATCTGTGTGACTTAAAATATAATCACGCATTAATTTGGGGTTAAGTTTTTTCTTTTCAAATTTTCCCCGCGCAACCGCGATAATATCGCCGACATTAACGTTAGAAGGGCAGGCTGTTTCACAGCGTTTGCAGTTGGTGCACAGCTTTAAGGCTTCATCATAATACTCAGGACTTTTTATTCTGAGGCGCTCACCATCAGGGCCCGATTCTTTTGGTCCAGGGTAGTTGGGGTTAGCTTTGGCTACGGGGCAGTACACAGTGCAGATTGTACACTTAATGCATTTTTCAAAACGTGTTGATGCTAAATCCATGGTATTGCTCCTTTATGCCAAGCTGTCGCTGGTGATATTTTGAGAATGGCTATTCTTATTATGTTGTAGTAGCAAATTGACGGCATGATAAGCGGTACTAATTGCTACGCCACTGCCACTGCCTTCAGCCACGGGATCATAGCCACCTAAGTTAGAGCCAGCGCAAAATAGATTATTGATTACTTTGCCTTTGAGCATTGGATTAAAGGTTTGGTTCGTTTTAATGCCTAATGATAAAAATGGTTGTGAGTTAGGTGCAAAAAACTGTGGGTTATACCAAGTGTTACGTTGCTCAAGGCTATTCATGTCTAAGTCAAACACAGGTTCTTGTAACTTGTCATGATGGCCAATAAGGCCTTTACTAAAGAAGCTACCGGATGCAAAAATGAAATTGTCGGCGGATAATGGCATGCTTTCTAAGTTACGGGTATAAATGCGTTTAAGGCACAATTCATCATTGTTGTTACTGTCTTTTGTTATGTCACCACGGGTGACTTGGTCGCCTTTTAATAACATCCCTCCACCTTTGATAAACAAATCAATCATGGTTTCTTCGAGGCGAATGCCTAACATTGACGGTGGCATGGTCGGTACTTCGTGAAAGGTTAAATTGGTTAATTCATGTAGCTTGTTGAGCGTTTCAAGACCTAAACCATTACCTGTGATGGCTGGTAATATAACGACATCATTAACCGTTGCGATCGTGAGTAGCTTATCGGCGAGAGCTTTGATTTCACTGTCGTTCGTTAAGATACGAGCGATATCAATAGAGCGCAACTCGCAAGCGTTGCGTTTAAGCCCTGAGAAACCAGCAATAGCGACATTGGCGTGTGCTATTTCAACGCCTTCAAACTCTGGTATTTGAACTAAATTGTCGGTGACCATCTTAGCGTTAAAATCACGGAAGTCATCAATTTGGACCACGATAATACGCTTGATGGCATGTTCGCTCAGTCGCATTGGCAGTTGTTGCACATAAGGCTGTGACAGCCAAGTCGACTTTAACGTACCCAGCGGTGTGATACGCAGGTGGTTATCACCATTGTCTTGCTGTATTAATGGAATACCTGCGTTAGTGAGTAATTTTTTATACCATTGCACAGATTCAAATACGGTTTTTTTACCGACTTGACTGTATGGATGAGCTGGAAACTCGTTGGTGAATTTATTGAAAATAGCCGCCGGATTACGAATAGCCTTACCTGTTGGCGTATGCGAGAGCAGATCGATAGAGCCTGAAGAAAAGTGCAGCGCGCTTTGACCATTAGAAATAATAGCTGTTTTTAATCCAGCTTCAAGGCTGCGTAAGCCTGCTGTATAACCGGCTATGCCACCGCCAATAATGATGCTATCAAATTTCATAATAATCCTTATCTTCTTGCTTCTCACCGAGCTTGTTAATATCTGTTGCGCCAAATAGACCTTCATAGAGCCAATAGGTAAATTCTGCTTCTCGTAATGCGTCACCAAATAACACTGGCTTGATACCTTTCCAGCGTTCTTCAAAAAACTGCATTAATAACTGACTCGATTCATAACCACTGCAGTTGCCAAAGTCACAAAACAGGCTAGATGCGCGGTAGGTGCACAATTCCCCCTGGCATGACCCCATGCCGAGGCGGGTACGTCGGCGTAAATCAACCAAATTAGTCACATCTAACTGCTTAATCGCGTACTCAATTTCACCTACAGAAACCATCTCACATTCACAAACAATCGATTTGCCTTTAGTGCTTTGATCAAAGCTAGCAACTGCATTTTCACCGTGACGGTGAGTGGCAGCTGTGGTGGTAAATACCGCTTGTTTAGGTTTATGTTTGTTGTTTCCAGACTGAGTTACAGAGCCAGGTAGCGGCTGTAAATGGGTTGTACAGCTGCTGATATTACCGAGCTTGCTTGCTACAAGGTCGGTAGTCATTTCAGCCATTAACCTACTGGTCATTAATTTTCCGCCGAGAATACTGCTGAACCCAGCTAAGCCATCACGCTGCTGGTGATCAAGTAATACAATACCGCGGCTGATATTACGGCCATCACCGCCGCCGACATCAACTAATGGTCGTACGCCTGCATAAGCACGCAAAATACGTGTTTGAGCCAGTATCGGGGCTAGTTTGGCGCCTTCTTCAATTAAGATGTTGACTTCTTTTTCACTGATTTTGAGTGAATCGATATCTTTATAATCAATTTCTTCTGACGTTGTACCAATGAGTGAAATCGAGTCTCCAGGTACTAAAATATCGGCATCGGCAGGTTTACGGCAGCGATTGATAACGAGATCATTAATACGGTGTTCGAATACTAACAGTGACCCTTTAGCGGGGAGCATCTGTACATTTAGATCGGCATAGTGACAAATGTTCTTGCCCCAAATACCAGCTGCATTAATGACTTCTTGGGCATACACTTCAAACTGTTCATTGGTGCGGGTATTAATGCATTTTGCGCCAATGATACGATCGCCAATACGAATTAAAGATTGCACCATCGAGTAGGTAAGTAGCTGTGCGCCATGGTTTTTAGCATCTAATACATTCGATGCACATAAACGAAAAGGGTCGAGCGTGCCGTCAGGGACTTTGACTGCACCAAGTAGGCTGCGATTGACGTTGGGTTCAAGTTCGATGGCTTGTTGTGGGGTCAGTCTTTGCGTGTCGATACCGGCGGTTGCACAAGCTGCCATGAAGGTATGTTGAAAATCCAGATCATCTTCTGGCAAGGTAATAAATAACCCGTTGGTTTCTTCAATGCAGTGACTGGCGATATGCTTGAGGATTTTGTTTTCTTGGATACACTCTCGGGCCGATTCTGCATCGGTGACCGCATAACGCGCGCCGGAATGTAATAAGCCATGGTTACGGCCTGTCGTACCTGAAGCGATATCACCTTTATCAAGTAATATGCATGTGATGCCACGTAATGCGCAATCGCGCATAATACTGGTGCCTGTCGCGCCACCGCCAATTATCAATACTTCGGTATTGAAACGGGTTACCTTTCCCATAATTCATCCATATATGCAGCTCAATTAACTACTTATAAGTATGAACTAGATAGCTTCTGATGAATTGATCTTAATCATAAATGCTCGAAAGAACATTTTAACCACCATTCGAACATCGCAATTTCAATGAAAATATTATTATAATTGCTTAAATCGTTGGCATATAAAATCAATCAGTACTTTTAAGCGAGCTGGTTGATAGCGATTGCGGTGATAAAGTAGGAATAGTGGAACATCTGGTGAGTGCCATTTCTCTTGTGCTAAGTCTTGCGCTGAGTCTGACGTAAATGCAGATGATAAGGTATTGTCGTTAATTTCATCTTCACAATACAGCGCTGGTAAACGGACAATGCCATTACCACTTTTTGCGGCATTAATGAGTGCACGGCCACTCTTACAGCTAAAGTTACCTTTAACGTTAATGTCTAACTCGTGTATCGGTGCATTATTGTGTTGCACTGATTTTTGATGAAAACGCCAACGCTTGATACTGCCGGTTAAACAATTATGTTGCTCTAGATCTTTAGGGTGCTTAATGACTGGATGCTTGGCTAAATAATCAGGACTGGCTAGCACTTGCACCTTAATGTTGGTCAGCTTTCTGGCGACTAACCCCGAATCCTCTAATTCCCCCATACGCACGACTAAATCAAATGCTTCAGAAATCAAGTCAACACGTGGACTACTAAAGTCCAGCTCAACCTCGATATCGGGATACTGTAAATTAAACTCACTAATAATGTTCGCTAAAATATCCTCGCCAATCACACCACCAACACAGTTAATGTAGATACTACCCTGTAATTGTTCGGTATCGTCTTTAGCCGCTATCACGGCTTGGTTGATAGTTTGTAATGATGTCAGGCATTGCTGAAAAAACTGTTCGCCAATTGGCGTCAATCGTTGGGCTCGTGTCGTACGGATAATCAGTTGCACGCCGAGTTGTTGTTCGAGCTGAGCAAGTTGGCGAGATACGTGGGCGCGAGATGACTGCAATACTTCAGCTGCTTTGGTAAAGCTGCCTTGTTCTGCAATAGTAACAAACGCGCGGATGTCGGCAAGGGATGAGCCATTTTGCATTGCTGTGCCTATAGAGATTAAGTTGGGTAAGGATGATAGTAAAAGTTTATGAATTTAATTGTAGCTTAAAACGTAACAGTTATGTTCTTTATTGTGTATATATCAACAATGTCGATATCTATATACTCTCTTTCATCCACTCAGGAGTGCCTAGGTCTAACATTAATAGGCTCGACACATTCACTGAGCTGGCAGCTAACCGCTGTCGTTTAATCTTAATTGTTATTAAAAATCATCATCAAATATTAGTATAAAATAGAGAGTATATAATGAAAAAATTAGTTGTTATTACAGGCGCAAGTTCAGGTATTGGTGAAGCTACAGCGAAACGTTTAAGCGCAGCTGGTCACCCGTTATTATTAGTTGCTCGTCGTGTTGAAAAACTAGATGCACTAAACTTACCAAATTGCTTATGTGAAAAAGTTGATTTAACTATCCATGCTGAGTTCCACGCTGCACTTGCTAAAGCTGAGGCGTTATATGGTCCTGCTGATTTATTAATTAACAACGCAGGCATGATGTTATTAGGTCAAATTGATACACAGCCTGCTGAAGAATTCAAAACCATGTTCGACGTGAACGTGATTGCATTATTAAACGGTATGCAAGCAGTACTTGCGCCAATGAAAGCCCGTAACACAGGTACTATCATCAACATCAGTTCTGTTGCAGGCCGTAAAACATTCGGTGCGCACGCTGCTTATTGTGGTACTAAATTTGCTGTTCACGCAATCACTGAAAATGTACGTGAAGAAGTTGCTATGTCAGACGTACGTGTAATTACTATTGCACCAGGTGCTGTTGAAACTGAATTGTTGTCGCATACGACATCAGAAGACATTAAAGCGGGCTATGAAGCTTGGAAAGAAACGATGGGTAACATTCTGGCACCAGATGATGTTGCACGTGCCATTGAATTTGCTTATGCACAGCCGCAAGATGTATGTATTCGTGAAATCGTATTAGCAAGCACACGTCAAGAACCTTAGTTAGGATGGTGGTGACTTATTTAAGTCGTCATCGTTGTTAGGTGTCTATTTCTCTATTGATTTATTGATTGAGCAAATAAATAGAGATGACTATAAAAGTACTAATAACCGTTTAATTATGCATAAATGGATTATTAGTACTTTTTTCATGCTTGCTCATGACATTGCTTAGTTAAGATGGGCTATAACTTTACAAGCACGACATCTGGACTAAACAAGCACTAGACCAGCTATAAACTTTACATTAAGGATGATGTGAAATGAAATTATGGATATACAGACCAGCGCAATTACTCGATGCCGTGCGTGATTATAAATTATATGCCGACGGTGAATTCATAACTTACGTCAAACGTGGCCAACGCTTTGTTATTGATGTCCCTGACAATACTCAAATTCTGCAAGCCAAACTCAGTTGGTGCTCTAGCCAGCCAATTTATACCAAAGACCTCTCCCATGGTGCCGTCACCGTCAAAAATGCTTTTTCACACAACCCTCTATTAGTGCTTTTTGGTTCTACACTTTTCGCTACATTTGGGCGTAAGCATTATTTAAAGCTGGTTATTTAATCTTACCTGACAGTGTTTCTTAGCTGTAATTGATAAAGCTACTTATATAGTGATAATTACTCACTGACTTTCCTTCGATTAGTGATCTTGTTATGTGAACCCTGCAACAAAATATAACAGGCTCTCATCGGAGGAGTATTAACGGATATCGTCGATAAATTCCCCCTACATAAGCTGGAAAATGACGGCGAACTTTCTTAATGATCATTTAAACTTATCTTGGTTAAGTGTAATGATGGAAACTGATTTAATTTATAGCTTCTTTGTAAATCAGCGGATTAGACTCGCTTTACTCGTAAAGAATGAAATTAGAACAATGTCATACCTTATAGTTTATTAATTTATATTATAGAAGGGAATATGGATAAAAGCCTTAAAGTGAATAACCACAAAGTATTATTCACCTAAAATACCGCTATAATTGTTAATTAAGTGTTAAATTCGTGACGAATGTCTAATACTTACCAATGCTTTTGTTAATCAGTTGTTGCTTCATAGATGTTATATAAAAATTGCCTTATGCTTATTTTGTGTTTAGGAAACAGAGAAAACAACTCTTTTTAACAGGCGAGTTAGCCAACTAAAACCAACATTACAATAATAAAAATAGACAAGGAAATTAATATGAAGGTTACAAAAATAGCTTTAATACTAGGTCTAGCATCAACATTACCCAATTTAGTTAATGCTGCTACATTAGAGCAGGTGATGAAAAAAGGCGTATTGAACTGTGGTGTTTCTACAGGGATCCCGGGTTTCTCAGCAACAGATTCAAAAGGTGTTTGGAAAGGTATCGACGTTGACTTTTGTCGTTCCGTTGCGGCTGCTGTATTAGGTGATGCATCGAAAGTTAAATTCATTCCATTGACTGCAAAAGAACGTTTTACGGCATTACAAAGTGGTGAGATTGACCTGCTATCTCGCGCATCGACGTGGACAGCAACACGTGATACTTCACTGGGCTTAAACTTTGCTGGTGTTAACTATTATGATGGTCAAGGTTTCTTGGTTAATAAAGACCTCGGTGTTACGTCAGCGAAAGAATTAGATGGTGCATCTTTCTGTATTCAGGCGGGTACAACAACTGAACTTAACCTAACTGATTATTTCAAATCGAATAACATGGAGTATAAAGCCGTTACGTTTGATACATCAGGTCAAACAATTGATGCATTCAAAAAAGGTCGTTGTGACGCAGTTACCTCTGATGCATCGCAGCTATATGGTTTAAGAATTAAGTTGGACGATCCTAAATCAGCAGTTGTACTGCCTGATATTATTTCTAAAGAACCTCTCGGTCCTGTTGTACGTCAAGGTGATGATGAATGGTTTAACGTAGTCCGTTGGAGCTTATTCGCAACACTTGAAGCTGAAGAGCTAGGTGTAACGGCAAGCAATGTTGATAAGCAATTAAAATCAGCTAATCCATCTGTTAAACGTCTGTTAGGTGTATCTGGTAAAGCTGGTGAAAATTTAGGACTTAAATCAGATTGGGCTTACCAAATCGTAAAACAAGTTGGTAACTACGAAGAAATGTTTGAAAATAATGTAGGTAAAAATTCACCTCTTAACATTGACCGTGGCCTCAATAATTTATGGAATAAAGGCGGCTTAATGTACGCAATGCCAATTCGATAAATTAATACCTTAGTCACTTCACCTTATCATCGGGTATGTTGAAGTGACCTTGGTATATCGGGGGCTTTGCCCCCTTTTTTAAAAGGTTATTTTGTTATGAATAATTCAAAACTCCCCCCAACCTCCAGCGGTTTGTTTAATAGCCCCAAAAATCGCGCAATTATTTTCCAAGTGCTTTCTTTAGTGGTTGTGGTTTTATGCATTTTTTACTTCGTTAACAATATGTTTGATAATGTAGCAAAAAGGGGTATCACTACAGGTTTCTCATTTTTAGGCGAAACAGCTGGTTTTGGTGTCAGCCAAGCGCTTATTCCTTATGATGATACAAGCTCAACGTTTTTAGATGTATTTATTGTTGGTATATTAAATACCATGCTCGTGGGCGTGATTGGTATTGTACTCGCGTCGATTATTGGCCTAATGGTCGGTATTGGTCGCTTATCTTCTAATTATTTAATCGCTAAATTGTCACTGGTTTATATTGAAACATTCCGTAATATCCCTATTTTATTACAGATCTTGTTTTGGTATAACGTGGTACTTGCTGCACTGCCAAGTCCGCGCCAAAGTATTTCTTATTTTGATTCTATCTTTATTAATAACCGCGGTTTAATTGTACCGGATCCGATCTTTGAATCGGGCAGTAGCTTTATTCTTATCGCGTTTGTGCTGGCTTGTGTCAGTGTGGTCTTTCTGAGTAAATGGGCAATCAAACGTCATGATTTAACTGGCGAAGAATTTCCATTAGTGAAGGTCTCTCTGGCTATCGTTGTCGCAGCTCCTTTACTGGTCTTTTTCGTTACCGGTCAACCTATCAGTGCTGAATATCCAGCGTTAAAAGGGTTTAATTTTAAAGGTGGTATCACCATTATTCCGGAATTACTTGCGCTTATCTTTGCGTTAAGTATCTATACCGCTACCTATATTGCTGAAGCTGTACGTGCGGGGATTGAAGCTGTACCCCCAGGTCAAAAAGAAGCGGCAGAATCATTAGGGCTAAAAGATTATGTCATTTTGCGTAAAGTGGTTTTACCGCAAGCGTTACGCGTGATTATCCCGCCAGTGATTAACCAATATCTTAACCTAGTGAAAAACTCGTCACTGGCTACTGCAATTGGTTATCCAGAAATTGTTACCTTGTTCTCAGGTACGACGCTTAACCAAGTCGGTCAGGCTATTGAGATTATCCTAATGACGATGGCTGTGTATCTTGTATTCAGTATTGTTATTTCGATGTTACTGAACTGGGTTAATGCAAGAATGGAAATTAAAGGAAGATAATATGGCTGTTTATACGATGAAAGAGGCCAAACCTGCACCTTCGACGAGTAAGGGGTTGGTGTTCTGGTTACGAGAGAATCTATTTTCTACAATTCCTAATACGCTGCTAACACTGCTGGGTATTTACTTTATCTATACTACAATCCCACCGCTATTAGATTGGATGATCTTTGATGCGACATGGAGTGGTACTAAAGAAGAAGTGGTTAAAGAAGGTGCGCGCTGGATATTTATTATCGAGAAGTTCGATCAATTTATGTATGGGTTCTATCCTGAAGCCCTGCATTGGCGTCCGAATTTAGTCGCGATTATCAGTATTATTTTTGTATTTTTTATACCACGTCTGAGCAGTATTAAAATCAAATTTGTCAGCATGCTGTTGTATCCGGTTATATGCTTCATCTTGATCCGTGGTGGCTTAGGACTTGAAGTGGTTGGCACTGAAAAGTGGGGCGGTTTAATGCTGACTATTTTGGTGGCTGCCGTCGGTATTATCGCGTCATTCCCAATCGGTATTTTACTCGCACTGGGTCGTCAGTCTGACAATATGCCCATTGTTAAAACTTTATGTGTTGGTTTTATTGAGTTCATTCGTGGTGTGCCACTGATTACTATCCTATTTATGGCGTCGGTAGTACTACCATTATTCTTCAGTGATGGTATTGAATTTGATAAGTTATTACGTGCGTTAATTGGTATTACTTTGTTCCAAGCCGCATATATTGCCGAAGTTATTCGTGGTGGTTTGCAAGCTATTCCGAAAGGCCAGTATGAAGCGAGTGAATCATTAGGCTTAACCTATTGGCAGGGAATGATTTTAATTATTCTGCCACAAGCGTTAAAGATTTCGATCCCTAACTTGGTTGGTTCATTCATCTCGTTATTTAAAGATACGACCTTAGTATTAATCATTGGCTTGTTCGATATCCTAGCTATGGTGACACTTACAAACAGTGATACCAGTTGGCTTGGTTTTGAAATCGAAGGTTATGTGTTTGTTACTCTGATCTATTGGGTATTTTGTTTCAGCATGTCGCAATACTCGCGCGTGATAGAACGTCGATACAATACCGATCACTAGCAATTACCGTAAATTTACAGCTTAACACTGACCATTTACGTAAGGTAATTGGTATAAGGAAATATCATGTCAGAACAAGAAAATATGATTAGCATGCAAGACGTTAACAAATGGTATGGTGATTTTCACGTACTTAAAGACGTTAACTTAAATATCAAGAAAGGCGAAAAAGTGGTTATCTGTGGTCCATCAGGGTCAGGTAAGTCAACCACGATCCGTTGTCTGAATCATCTTGAAAAATTTCAAGAAGGTAAAATTAACATTAACGGCACAGACTTGATTGAAGACGTAAAAGTTGTGCGTCATATTCGATCGCAAGTAGGGATGGTATTCCAACACTTTAATTTGTTTCCGCATCTTTCAGTATTAGAAAACTTATTACTAGCGCCAACTTGGGTACATAAAAAGCCTCGTCATGAAGCGATTAAAACGGCGATGATGTATTTGGAACGCGTAAAAATTGCTGACCAAGCACATAAGTTCCCAAATCAGCTTTCTGGTGGACAGCAGCAGCGTGTGGCAATTGCTCGTTGTCTGTGTATTAACCCTGAAATCATGTTGTTTGATGAGCCTACATCGGCACTGGATCCAGAAATGGTATCGGAAGTGTTAGATGTGATGGTTGAGCTTGCTGATGAGGGGATCACGATGATCTGTGTAACCCACGAAATGGGTTTTGCTAAGAAAGTGGCTGATCGCGTTATCTTTATGGATGCAGGGCAGATTATTGAAGAGAATGAACCACATGAGTTCTTTGATAACCCGCAATCAGATCGTTTAAAATTATTCTTAGAGCAGATTTTATCGCACTAAGAACAGTACTTGCAAAAATATGATGTACTGCTGAAAAGCCTTACGCTTAATCCATTACTATAATGGGCTAGGGTAAGGCTTTTTTTATGAGCTTATTTATATGTAGAAAATGAGATGTAGGAAATGATATGTTGGAAATGATAGATATCGAAATTGACAACGCGGTTGCGTTTCAAATGTCGGGTAAAATAACGGAAGGTGACATGGCGCTGGTGCTGAATTTTGCCAAAGAGAAAATTGAGCATTATGGCAGTATTGTCCTGTTTGAAAAGATTAACTCTTTTAGCGGTGTTGAATTTGCAGCCCTAATCGAAGAGTTTAAATATCTGTTTGATGTCGGTATTAGCAATATAGATAAGGTTGCGATATTAACGGATAAAAAGTGGATAGAACATATTGTTAATATTGAAGATAAGATGTTTAAAAAAATTGATATGCAATGCTTTGCTTTGGAAGAACAGTCTCTGGCAATTGAATTCCTGAAAAGCGTATAATCAGCCTCAATTTTCGGTATTCGACACAGATTGGTGATCATGAAGACGATTAAAATTAAGCCGTACGCTATCCAATGGGCGACAGAGATTACTGATTTATTTTACCAATCCGTTCACGGTATAGATCCGTTGGTATATACAGTAGAACAGAAACAGGCTTGGGCTCCTACGCCACCTGACTATGAGGCCTGGTCGAAACGATTAAGTGTCAAAAGACCGTTCGTGGCGATAGTTGATGGTCGGATAGCGGGCTTTATTGAGTTGGATGTTGATGGTCATATTGATTGTACCTACGCACACCCTGACTTTCAGGGGATGGGCGTTGCATCGGCACTTTATAAACATTTGCTTACAGAAGCACGGGCCAGGAGCATCGCGCGTTTATATGTTGAGGCATCATTGATTGCCAAGCCGTTTTTCGAGCGTCGTGGTTTTTCTGTGGTAACGACAAATACAGTACAACGAAATGCCGTTACTTTAGTTAATTTTACAATGGAATTAAATATGACGACTCACTATCTTGATGTTAGCCCTGAATATAGCGAAGAAGCTCCGGCGTTTACAGATATAGAGCGTTGGACTGGTTATGCCATTTTAGAGTTTGGTGCGTCTTGGTGTGGTCACTGTCAAACGGCTGAACCTGCGATTAAAGACGTGCTAGTAGCTCATCCGCAATTACCCCACATAAAAATAGCTGATGGTCGAGGCAAAAAACTCGGACGGGTATTTAAAGTTAAGTTATGGCCGACGTTGGTATTACTTAAAGATGGGCAAGAAGTATCGCGACTTGTCAGACCGACTGCTATTACAGAGGTGCGAGATTTATTGGCTGGTATATAAATAAAAAAACCAGCAATCATTAGCGACTGCTGGTTTATAGAGGATAAGCCTTGCACGTGGGGACTTGCGCAAATTTTATCTTATTGCTGTTTGTTGCAATTTACTTTTTACAGTTAAGCGTTAACTGTATCGGTTGGTGCTGGTGTACGAATTAAATGATCAAAAGCACTTAAACTTGCTTTTGAGCCTTCGCCCATCGCAATGATGATTTGCTTGTAAGGTACAGTTGTTACGTCACCGGCAGCAAATATACCCGCCACAGATGTTTCACCTTTGGCATTCACTTCAATCTCACCACGTGGTGATAACGCAACGCCACTGCCTTTTAAGAAATCACTGTTTGGCATCAACCCAATTTGTACAAAGATACCGGCAAGTTCGAGCTGTTTTGCATCGCCAGTGGCGCGGTCAACATAATTAAGCGCTGTTACACGTGTTCCGTCACCAATCACTTCAGTGGTTTGCGCTTGTTTAATAATGGTAATGTTAGCAATACTGTCGGCTTTATTAACCAATACTTGATCGGCTCGTAAGGTATCTGCAAATTCAAGAACGGTCACATGTTCAACCAAACCGGCTAAGTCGATAGCTGCTTCGATACCGGAATTACCGCCACCGATCACGGCTACTTTTTTACCTTTAAACAATGGACCGTCACAGTGTGGGCAGTAAGCGACACCTTTGTTACGGTATTCTTGTTCGCCTGGCACATTCATTTCTCTCCAGCGTGCGCCTGTTGATAAGATCACACTGCGGCTTTTTAATGTTGCGCCGCTATCGAGTTCAACGTGAATATAACCATCGGTGGTTTTTTCTGCGCTGATAACACCGCTAGCTCTTTGCTCGTTCATGATATCCACGTCATATTCTTTTACGTGTTCTTCAAGTGCCGCTGCAAGTTTTGGTCCTTGGGTTTCTTTTACTGAAATGAAGTTTTCAATCGCCATGGTATCCATGACTTGACCACCAAAACGCTCAGCTACCACGCCTGTGCGAATACCTTTACGTGCTGCATAAATGGCTGCGGATGCGCCAGCAGGACCACCACCGACGACGAGTACTTCATAAGGTTCTTTTTCGTTTAATGCTAGCGCTTGTTTTTTTGCTGCGCCAGTATCCACTTTAGCTAAAATCTCAGTTAATGAAATTCTACCTTGGGTGAACACTTCACCGTTTAGGTAAACACTTGGTACCGCCATGATGTTACGCTCAGCGACTTCATCTTGGAATGCAGCACCGTCAATCATGGTGGTTTTAATATTTGGATTAGTCGCCGCCATCATATTTAATGCCTGCACAACATCCGGACAGTTCTGGCAGCTTAATGAGATGAATACTTCGAAATTCATTTCGCCTTCAAGGTTAGCTATTTGTTCAATAACGTCTGCCTCTAACTTCATCGGGTGACCACCACTGTGTAGTAGCGCTAATATCAATGAGGTAAATTCGTGACCCATCGGTAAACCTGCAAAACCAACGGCTGTTTTTTTGATCGGGTTGACCACTTGCATGATCGGTTTACGTGCGCTTGCACTTTGATCTTCAATAATACTTACCTTACTGCTTAATGACGCGATGTCGCTGGCTAAAGTATGTAATTTTTGTGCTGTCTCACTGTCATCAAGGCTAAGCACTAGCTGTACTTCAGTTTTTAAATTTTCTAAATACGCTTTTAATTGGGTTTTCATATTTTGGTCTAACATGGTGACACCTTTTATTCTGCTTATGGCTATATGAGATGCGTTTATGTAAACGCTATTAGCAATTTGGTTAATTTAAAAATCTATTTTCAATTTCTATTTGTGACGTTTTGTTTTTAGAATGCGTGTGAAAATGTATTTTTAAATGACCTCAGTTATTGTTAACTGAGGTCGATTTTATTACTTTAAACAATCAGTCTTTAAAGTTGCCTTTAAATTAGATTTTACCAACTAGGTCTAGTGAAGGCGCTAGTGTAGCTTCGCCTTCTTTCCATTTAGCTGGACAAACTTCACCTGGGTTAGCTGCTACATACTGTGCAGCTTTAACTTTACGCATTAAGTCTTCAGCGTCACGGCCAATACCTTCAGCAGTGATTTCCATTGCTTGGATAACACCTTGTGGGTCAACTAGGAACGTTGCACGGTCTGCAAGGCCTTGACCTGCACGCATAACATTGAAGTTGTTTGTGATGTTGCCTGATTGGTCGCCTACCATGAAGTAGTTGATTTTGCCGATAGTCTCTGAACTGTCGTGCCATGCTTTATGAGTGAAGTGAGTGTCAGTTGATACTGAGAAAACTTCAACGCCACGTTTTTGTAGTTCTTCGTAATGGTCTGCAACATCACCTAGTTCAGTAGGGCAAACAAATGTGAAGTCAGCAGGGTAGAAGAAGAATACAGCCCATTTACCATGTACGTCTTGTTCTGAGATTTCTACGAATTCGCCTTGTTTGAAAGCCGTTGCGTTGAATGGTTTAATTTGAGTGTTGATCATGTTGTTATCCTATTAATTAGTTAATTGTATGATGGGACTCTTGCTGCAATCTTGCTGCGAATCCATGAGAAGGATTATGGGGTAATTGACTAAATAGATAAAGCTGATTGAATCTATGAAAACGATAGTTTAAATCTATCGTGAATTTGGGGTGTAGTTAGCAGCCGTCGTGATGTGATTAAGCGTTGTGGTATAATTTGGTTTGGTTATATCGGTGTATGAGTGGTGCTATGAATAGTTTTATGAGTGATGTTATGAATAGTAATACGAGGCGAGATATGAAAATAGAACTGGCAGATGTGTCCCATCTAACGGCCTTCAAATCTTACGTCGATGAATGCGTGGCTGATGGCATAGTGCTTTATGAGTTTATCTTCAGTAATTACGCCAGTTATCTTAACAAGCGTATTGCTTATGCCCGTGGTGAGCAACTCCCGAAAGGCTGGACGCCTATCACGACTTACTTCTGTATCGAAAATGGCATTATTCTTGGTTCACTTCGTGTCAGGCTGGGGAGTAATGATTATATTAATAACGTGATAGGCCATGTGGGGTATGAAACGAGACCATCAGCAAGAGGTAAAGGCATTGCTCAGTTTATGTTGTCTCATATTCAGAAGACGGTACTGACTGATGATGTGATAATCACTTGTGAGCCCACTAATCTTGCGTCACGTAAGGTCATTGAAAATTGTGGGGGGGAATTTATTAATCAATTCTATAGTGAAGAATCAGCGCTGTATGTACTGAGGTATCGTTTATCGCCAGCATTAAGTAGGTGTTAACGATGACAGTGATTAAATTGGCTTAATGACTGTCATCAGTATCATCACGATATACATACTTAAAAATCAAACTGTAGACCGAAACCAAACCCTATATTTTCTTCATACATAATACCATTAGCGGTGAGCGCAAGGTTAGGTAGTACATGCGCGACCATTTCTGCACTGTACTCAATATCAGCGTGGTCGCCAATATCGATATAGGCGGCATCAATAATAAATTCTAGCTGATGACTAAAATGCATTGCTAAGCCAACCGCGGCATTAAATCCCACCTCATTGTCGTAATCATCATTAGTACTAGTGCCTGCACTTGACTTTACTTCAACTTCTTTAGCAAACTCATAAACCGCGCCACTTTCAATGGTCAGATCGACTCGAGGGTGTAGCACTAAGCGTGTGCCCATATTTAATATGGCTTGCATCGATGTTGTAGTGGTGGCATTACTCACATCGGTCTCGGTTTCTCTGCTTAAGTAATGAAGGCTCGTACGGCTAAACAGAAAAGGACTGAGTAGATTACTGATGTTTAATTGATACATGGATAGTGGATCATCAACGTCTTCGGCCGTGACTTTAGTGTAGTTGAGTTGGTAGTAGCGGTAGCTAACTGGAGTATAAAAAGCATTAGCAAACGTCGCGCTAGAAAACAGTGATGCGAGTGTGAGGCACAGAGGTATTAGTTTCATTTCACGTCCTTGTTAAATGATTTAAATAGCAAAAAGTATATTTATTTGTCGATATGAATAGCGCCAGTATATAACTAAAAACAATGCTTAAAGTATGAATAAATAAGGAGTTTTATGCTGTTGTAATTTAATCATAAGTTGCTACTCTGGATAGCTAACTTATTCACATAGATGTATGTAATAGACGTAATTATTACCTTTATCTATAGATTCATATTAAAAGGGAATTTTATGCTTATCAAGCAAGCCTCACTCGAAGAGTTAAACGATCTCGTTAGTTTATTTGATCAATATATGGTGTTTTATAAGCAGCCGTCAGCCCCAAAAAAATATCGTCCGTATTTAGGTGAGCGTTTACTTAACAACGATGCGACTGTTTTTATTGCTTATAACAAAGCGGGTGTTCCGATGGGGTTTGTACTTAATTATCACTCGTTTTCATCGGTGTCGTTGGGCAGGGTTATGGTGTTAAACGATTTATTTATTGCGCCTGAATATCGCAGACAGGGGCTCGCGAATGAATTGATTCATCGAGTCGTGAGGGAAGCGCGCAATACGGGGGCTATCCGTGTCGATTTGAATACCGCTCAGGATAACTTCTCGGCGCAAGCCTTGTATGAAAAATTAGGCTTTGTAAAAGATACCGCATATTTTTCGTATAACCTGGCTGTAAAGTAGCAGTTCATTTATTGATATTAAGTGACTCATACCAGTTTGTTAATAACGAATACCAGCACGTTGGTAGATAAACCCTAACAACCAAGCTGGACCGACTAATAAGAACTGTAGATCTTCAAAGAACGAGGGCTTCGCGCCTTCAATCTTATGGCCGATAAACTGAAATACCCAAGCAATTACAAACAGCACCGCACTAAAAATCCATAACGGTATGGCTAAGTATAACGTCAGCAGATAACACGCCACTAAACATAACCCGGTAAATAACAGCATGCCCAGTAAGATACGTTTTGATAAGGTGTAATAGAAATACATCGCCGGTAGTATGGCTATTGTTGCCCAGTTTAGCCATGGCGATACACCCATCCAAGCCACTTTGGGGATAGACCATAGTAAACCGACGATGGTAAAGAAAATAACTGGCACCATTATCCAATGAATGAGCTTATTGGTTTTGTTTTGGTGGCTAACCCCATATTCATCAAACCATTGCTGTACCGTTCTCGATTGATGTGACATATCTTGCTTCCTTGCTGTGTCGTAGATTAACGCGTGATGATTACTATTCTTGATGTGTTCATAGGCTAGCATAAGGAATAAAATGAAAGTGTTATCGAAGTGTTGTTTTTGCTATTTAAGCGGATATCAGTTGTGATGGGATTGAATCATGAGTTGATAAATGTAAGCCCAAGCGTCAGGAAACACTTGGGCTTATACGGTCTATTTACAGCTAATAGCGAGTATTAGTGGTTATTTTTCTAATACTGTCTCTAATATCGCAAATAATGCATCAATTTCGCTGGTGGTATTGTAGTGCATAAAGCCAATACGTATCACGCCGCCTTTATCCAAGATATCTAATTGCTTAAACAAGCCGATAGCATAGAAATGACCGTTCCAAACGCACATGTTATGTTGACCGAGTAAACCCGAAACGTCTTCAGGAGACGCATGGTCAATACGGATAGAGAAGGTTGGTGTACGCTCAGCCAGTCTTTCCATATCGTTGATGCCGTACAGTGTTACGTTGCTGTATTGCGTTAGCTTAGCAAGGAAGTGCTTACTTAACTGCTGTTCATGGGCTTGATATAGCTCGAAACTTTGTACCAGTCTTTCACGTAATGGTAGCGCCTGCTCGCCTGCATGGGCAAGGTATTCAACGGCTGCCGTGAAGCCTGCTAATGCTTCAAAACTTTGGGTGCCAGTTTCAAATCTACCTGGACCTTGATTTGTTGCTGGCTCTACTTTGTACGGCGATAAGCTATGTAGCCATTGCGGATCCACATAAGCGATACCCACATGCGGACCAAAGAACTTGTAAGCGGAACAGGCTAAGAAATCACAACCTAATGCTTGCACATCGACAAGTTTGTGTGGCGCGTAATGAACCGCATCAATATATACTTTCGCACCAACAGCATGTGCTGCTGAAATGATTGGCTTTACATCCACCAAAGAGCCTGTGGTGTTTGACGCAAAAGTTAAAGCCACTAATTTAGTCTTAGCTGAAATCAGTGAGAGCAAGTGTTCACTATCGAGTGTGCAATCATCTTCATTCACTCGCGCTTGATGTACTATTGCGCCCTTATCATCAGCGGCTTGTTGCCATGTTGAAACATTCGAATAATGATCCAGTGAAGTAACAATCACTTCATCTCCGGCTTGCCAATCACGGCTGATCGCTCGGCTTAATTTGAACGTCAGTGAGGTCATGTTCGCGCCAAAAACGATGTTATCTGGCGACTCAGTATTTAACAGTGCCTGGCCTGCTAGGCGGGCGTTACGCATGACATCAACGGTCTTTTCACTTGAGAAAAAACGGCCCCCAAGGTTCGAGTTATATTTACCTAAGTACGCTGTCATGGTATCGAGTACTGACTGTGGAACTTGTGAGCCACCAGGACCATCAAAAAAATACACTGACTCGCCATTTACTTTTTGTTGTAGTGCTGGAAATGCTTGGCGGATTGAATCAATACATAGGTTCATCGGGTATTCCTTTAATAAAATTATTATTTCGCTACATCTTTTATTCGTGCAACTGTTATTTGTAGAAAGTGTAATACTGTGCTTTAGAGTGTGGAATGCGTTCATTCGCTCACTTTATGGCAGATCAAGCGGTGAAAACAAATACGTCGCGTAGTCCGGTTTCATCTTGTAGCGCGGGTAGTGTTTCAGTCACGTAGTGGTAATAGCGACGGTCATTGAAAATGATGAATTGGTTTTCTTCTAGTGTCGTACTCATGTGTGGGTGCTGATCGACTGGTGATGAAAATATCTGTGTAAAGGCTCCAGCTATATTGTCTCTTTTCACACAAAAGATACCGACAAAATCAAAGCCGTCTTGATGAATACCTTCTGGAGCGGGTGATCCAGACTGATCTTTTGAGCAGACTACGCGGATCTGATGCACACCAATTGGTTGCTTTGTTGTATCGACGTTAGTGCGTTCAAGGAAGGTACTTAATAGATTTTGAAAATCAGGGTGCTGGTCAAGCGTTGGCGAAATGTCTTCAAATTTACGCTGAACGTTACCAATCAAGCGATTTACATCAGATGACTGCATAAATGTACTTGAACCTAATTTTTCAAATTGTGTTTCAGTTTTTTGATATTGTGAAAATGCACGGAATCGACAGTTACTTTCAAGGTAAGGATCTGCACCTAAGTCATTAAAGAAATTACCTAAGTTTTGCGCACAGCTAGAGGGTGCTTGAAATGCTTCAATAAGAAATGATCCGTTCATGGTGTAAATCCTTGGTTAACCAGATGTAAATGTAATGCTGATTATCCGTGTAAATGGAATAGTTACAAGGTGGGGAGCTAACTTCAAAAGGATGTTTTACAAAAGGCTGGCTTGGCGTTTCAGGTTGAAATTATAGTGTTGTTTTTACGTTTCGCTTTGAATTAATATATTGCATTTTGGTGTTTTTACGATATTCACTTTGTTGATATCAAAAGTGGGAATGATAACTAGCGCACAAAAAAGCCCAAGCAATTTGTTACTATTTCTAGTTAACGCGTTACTTGGGCTGTTTTATTATCTACTGTGTGCTTAACAGTCTATAGCATAATGAACAGTAGATAGCATGATTAGCTATCCACTGATTAGCTATTTACAACTTAAACTATAGCTCGTTAACGAACTCAACAGCACGACCGATGTAGTTAGCTGGCGTCATTAATTTTAATTCCGCTTTAACTGCATCAGTTAGGTCTAGTGTATCGATGAATTCTTGCATTGCAGGACCATCAACACGACGACCACGAGTAAGCTCTTTTAGCTTTTCGTATGGTTTTTCGATGCCGTAGCGACGCATCACTGTTTGGATTGGCTCAGCCAGAACTTCCCAGTTACGATCAAGATCAGCAAGTAGCGCTTCTTCGTTAAGTTGTAATTTACTTACCCCTTTTAACGTAGACTCGTAAGCAATAACAGAATAACCGATAGCAACACCTAGGTTACGTAATACAGTTGAATCTGTTAAATCACGCTGCCAGCGAGAAACCGGTAATTTTGCAGCAAGGTGATTGAATAATGCGTTAGCAATACCAATGTTACCTTCTGAGTTTTCAAAATCAATCGGGTTAACTTTATGCGGCATTGTTGAAGAGCCAATTTCACCAGCAATCGTTTTTTGCTTGAAGTGACCTAGGCAAATATAACCCCAGATGTCACGGTCAAAATCAAGAATGATGGTGTTGAAACGTGCAATTGCGTCATAAAGTTCTGCAATGTAATCATGCGGTTCGATTTGCGTAGTGTATGGGTTCCATACAACGCCAAGGCTAGATACGAACTCTTCAGAGAACTCGTTCCAATCAACATCAGGGTAAGCCGAGATGTGTGCGTTGTAGTTACCTACAGCACCGTTGATTTTACCTAAGATTTCAACATTAGCGATTTGTAACATTTGACGGCGTAAACGCACAACAACGTTAGCAAATTCTTTACCCATAGTACTTGGCGATGCAGGCTGGCCGTGAGTACGTGATAATAATGGTACAGCAGCATATTCTTTTGCTAATACTGTAAGGCTATCGATAAGCTTTTCACAGTAAGGTAAAAGAATAGTTTCACGCGCTTCAGTTAACATTAATGCGTGAGACAGGTTGTTGATGTCTTCTGAAGTACAAGCAAAGTGGATGAACTCAGAAACGGCATTCAGTTCTGCGTTATCAGCTACTTTCTCTTTCAAGAAGTATTCAACTGCTTTTACATCGTGGTTTGTAGTGCTTTCAATTGCTTTAATACGCGCAGCGTCAGCTTCAGAGAAGTTATCTGTGATGCTGTTTAATGCAGCGTTTGCATCAGCACTTAGTGCTGGTACTTCTGCAATCGCGTCACATTCAGCTAGTTTTTGTAACCAACGAACTTCTACTTGTACACGGTATTTGATTAGACCAAATTCACTAAAAATTGAACGCAGGGCTACTGTTTTACTACCGTAGCGACCATCGACCGGGGAAACAGCTGTTAACGCTGATAATTCCATTACATACTCCTGGGTGTGTTTAGGTTAAATTCGAGCTAATTGTTGCTTTGCTTGCTCTACCATGTGTTTACGATTGAAAACTACTTGGCGACGTTGACCGCCTGTTTGTCGCCATAACACTGCTGAACGAATACCGGCAAATAGTAATGCGCGGATCTTATCTCTCACCAGCGTTTGTTGTAGGAAACTTGCTGTTCCTGCAATTTGGATCTTGGTGCCAAGTGGACTAATTAAATCCACATAAATTGACGCCATGTTACTTAAAATTTGTGCTTCCGTTAACTCGTAATGATGAGTTTGACGTTTCACTTGTGAGATGCGCTCACCTAACATTCCAAGAATATCATTACGTTTAGCCAGTTTACGCTCTAGTGCAACTAAGCCGATCATGTAGCGTGTTAAGGCGCTATCAGGACCTTTAGAGGTATTACTTAACTGAGCAATGAGGGTTTTATACCCTAATTCTAGGTTTGCGTATTCGCCATAAACCTCGATAGTTTGGCTTGGGTCTGTCACGATCACACAGCGTAAAGTATTACTTAATTGTGTTTCGTCACAATTGCCTGTTGTTGCAAGTTGATGTACAAGCGCCGCGGCCTGACAAACACCTGCAAAGGCAATATTTGATTCTTGGAAGTTAGTTGACACTGTTAGCCCCTAATTTGAACATCAATGATTGCGCCACCTAGGCAAACGTCATCAAGGTAAAATACCGCTGATTGACCTGGTGTAACAGCAAGTTCGGGTTTATCAAAAGTTACTTCAATTTGGTCTTCGCCAATTGGTGTTACTAAACAAGGCACATCAGTCTGACGGTAACGTGTTTTTACAGTACAACGTAGCGGCTGTGTTAATGGTTCGCGGCTAACCCAATGGAGTTGCGACGCCATTAAACCTTCTGAAAATAAACGTGGGTGGTTGTGACCTTGTGCCACAAGCAATACGTTACGCTCCATATCTTTATCAACTACATACCAAGGTTCTTGGCTGCTGTTGTTTTTCATGCCACCGATATGTAGGCCTTTACGTTGACCTAGTGTGTGATACATCAGACCTTGGTGTTCACCAATTTCTTCGCCATCAACACTTTCAATTTTACCCGGTTGTGCAGGTAAGTATTTGCTTAAGAATTCAGTGAATTTACGTTCACCAATAAAGCAGATACCGGTACTGTCTTTTTTGTTTGCTGTGATTAAATCTTGTTCTTCAGCAATACGACGTACTTCAGGCTTTTCTAATTCACCGACTGGAAACAATGAGCGAGAAACTTGCACATGGTCTAGTGTGTAAAGGAAATAGCTTTGATCTTTATTGCTGTCTAAGCCACGTAGCATCTCAAATGTGCCATCGGCTTTTTCGCGACGGCTAACATAGTGACCCATAGCAATGTAGTCAGCAGAAAGTACTTCTGATGCAAACTGCAGGAATGCTTTAAATTTGATTTCTTTGTTACAAAGAATATCTGGATTTGGTGTACGACCTGCTTTGTATTCAGCAAGGAAGTATTCAAACACGTTATCCCAGTATTCAGCAGAGAAATTAATAGCGTGTAACTCGATACCTAATTTATCACATACTGCTTGTGCGTCTGCTAGGTCCTCAGCAGCGGCACAATATTCATCATTATCGTCATCTTCCCAGTTCTTCATGAACAGGCCTTCTACTTGATAACCTTGCTGTTGTAGCAGGTAAGCAGATACAGATGAGTCAACACCGCCGGACATGCCAACGATTACTTTTTTAGTACTGTTTAATGCTTTAGTACTTGCGTCAATTGTAGTATTTGTCATAGGACCTTTTAATTACTCTTGTAGTAATGCAAATAAAGTTAAAGGCTTTTTTGCTTATGTATTAAATATATTGTTGAAACCGATGTTCTTTGTCAGGTTATTTACCCTTCTTTGATGACCAAGTTTCAATGGCGCGAATTTTACCATGAAGACCAGCGCAAAAACAGGCTTTGGTCTTAATTCATCATGTTAATACTGCTTTCAACTAGCTCACCTGGTTGGATGTTATCCAGTGTCCAAGGACCAATGCGATAGCGGATTAAACGTAAGGTCGGATGGCCGATATGTGCGGTCATACGGCGTACTTGACGATTACGGCCTTCAACAATGGTAATTGCTAACCAGGTTGTTGGAATATTTTGACGTTCACGGATTGGTGGTACCCGTGGCCATACCGCTGGTTCGGTCATAATTTCAACTTTAGCGGGGAGTGTTGGGCCGTCTTTTAAGACAATACCGTAGCGTAAATCACTGAGTTTTTCAGGGCTAGGTTCACCTTCAACTTGAACCCAATAGGTTTTTTCTGTTTTCTCACCAGGTTGGGTTAATTTTGCTTGTAAGCGACCGTTGTTCGTTAGCAGCAATAAGCCTTCACTGTCACGATCTAAGCGACCTGCAGCATAAATATCAGGCACCTTGATATAGTCTTTTAATGTTTCACGATTATCAGCATCGGTAAACTGGGTTAACACCATATACGGTTTGTTGAATACATAAACTTGCGTTGGACCAGCTTCTTTTGGTTTGCTATGTTGCGGACGATTACTTTTTCCACGTGGCTTTACCGTGTTGGTATAGCTAATTTGGCTCTTTTTACCCTGTTCTGATGGGTTTTTCTTTCGACCTAGAGTTAATTTAGGTTTTGCTGGTGCTGGTTTTGACATGATATCGCTAATAATTAAGATGCTTATAAGACGATTGTAGCAAATTTTGAAGATCTATTTATAGGCTAATTGAATCGGCCGTTAAAATACTCAAGTATGATAACGGCTATTGTCTGTGTATCGATTTAGGGTTGATAAAACTCAGGTGGCAATAGCGGTTTGAGTCTGTCAGAGAGATACATAGCCCCTTGCTTGGTGGTATGCACTTCATCATAGAAAAACGGCAGACCATTTTTATCGATTACATTACACTTTTTAACAGGACAGAATGCGTAAGTCATGTTAATAAATTGGTAATCTGAGACCTGATTTTTACGGAAAAAAGTATTATTTTTCATATTAGTCGCAGGTAGTGAGTTAAAGACAACTTCGCTGACCTCTTGTTCATCATTAAAGGCGTTAACCATGAGCACTGGCAGGGGTTTGGCGATGCCTTTGTTACCGATAATATAAATTTTGGCCTGCGGGTTTCTTTGTTTGATTACTTTAATGGCTTGGATATTATAATTTAAAGACCAGTTACGCCAATTCATCGCAATGAAAATATAGTCAGCATTTAATAAGCGCGTATCAGCGGTTATTTTTCTGATCCTTTGACCACATTTAAGTAACTTTTTCTCGCCGATATTTTCAGAGAGGTTGATCCTGTCGTAGAGCGCATTTAATGGTTTAGGCAGGTGGTAAAACACACCACACTTGGCGGATACCTTTAGCGCCATAAAATTAATTTTGTCATTATTCATCACATTGATTTTCTCATTGACGACATTAACAAAATCAGCCGATTGAGAATCGCCAATAAACAGCACATTTAATTTATTGTTATCAATTTTATGTCTTTTTAGTTTGTCTATCATTTGCCAAGTAAAAAGCTCACCTTTATCAGATTGATTTAAATTGGCTTCAATAATATGTTTAGGCATCCCTGATACTTGGTGTAACAGAAAAGGCGTCGATTTATAAAAAACCACAAAAACTAAAGCTGATAGTAGTGTAAACACTATCGTATGCTTATTACGTTTAAACTGATTTTTTTCAATCAGGTAATAACTCATAGCACCAAAAACAACAGACAGTGTTATGCCAATTGGTACCCAGTTATCTAATTGATAATACGCGCCATAGACCGCAATTGGCCAGTGCCATAGATAGATAGAGTATGACCATTTGCCGAGTGTTTGAAATAACCTGTTATTAGTGAATATACTGGTTTCTCGGTTACTCAGTAGAATGAGATAGGTACCAAATACAGGCACGCAAGCTACGTAGCCCGGCCAAGGCGTCATTTTAGACGTGAAGGTAAATGATAATAGCATTAACGTAATGCCAATAATTTCGAGTAACTTTTTTTGATTTTCTTGTAATTTTATCGGGTAGAAATAAGCGACGCCGCCTAATAACATTTCCCAAGCACGAGTTGAGAGAGAAAAATAAGCGAAGGTTGGCCATTTATCTGTAGCCACAACGCAAAATATAAACCCTAGGATAGTGGCGACGATTAACAGGCGTTTTAAATTTTCTAGAGAGAAAAATTGTTTTAAAAACAGAAGTATAACAGGGTATATAATATAAAACTGCCATTCGACGGACAATGACCAGGTATGTAGCAACCATTTTTCGTAGGCGCTGTCATCAAAATAACCAGACTCATAATAATAAGTAATGTTTGATAGAAATGTGATGCTGCTAGCGACATGCTTACCTAGGTTAACATAGTCCATCGGTGGTAATAAAAACCAACCAAAGAGCAATAGGATAAGGCAAAGTACGGCGAGCGGGGGGATAATTCGATTAGCTCGGCATAAATAAAAGTCGACAATATTTAACGAGTCAGTATTTAGTCCTTTAAAGATAATGCCGGTCATTAAGAACCCTGAAATGACGAAGAAAATATCGACACCAGCAAAACCTCCGGGCGCAATGCTCGGATTAAAATGGAACAATACGACAGCAATCAATGCGATTGCTCTTAACCCATTTAAATCACATCTAAAATTCAACTTGTATACCTTATGACCTGAGTTCCACGATCTTTACTTTAAAGTGCATAGCAATACTTTATTTTACGTCATTTTATCAGAGTTGTTCTATTTTAAATCACGCTTTAAAAAATAAAACGCCAGTGATCATAGTATAAATAGGATATTGCAGACATTTAGATTAAAGATCACAGCATGTCGAGTCAGCAGTGAGAGGGGAAGTGGGGGAACTTTTAATAGGTAGCAGAAAACCCGTAACAGACTAATCTATTACGGGTTTTCTGCTAAATAACGATGCTCTGTTATTTGTGAAACACTGTTATTAGCTAAGCGCTACTTTCAGTAATGCGTTAAATGTTTCACTTGGGCGCATGATAGCTTCCATCTTCGCAGGATCTGCGTTGAAGTAACCACCGATATCAACTGCTTTGCCTTGAGCTGAATTTAGCTCTTCAACAATTTGTTGTTCATTTTCAGCAAGACTTGCAGCAAGTGGTGCAAACTGTGCTGCAAGTTCTGCATCATCTGTTTGCTCTGTGATGCATTTAGCCCAGAACAAAGATAAGTAGAAGTGGCTACCACGGTTGTCTAGTTCACCGGTACGGCGTGATGGCGACTTACCGTTATCAAGTAACATCTCTGTTGCTTGATCTAGCGTTGTTGCCAATACTTTGGCTTTAATGCTATTTGTCTTTTTAGCCACATCTTCTAAAGAAACCGTTAATGCTAAGAATTCACCTAGTGAGTCCCAACGTAAGTGGTTTTCTTCTACAAGTTGCTGTACGTGTTTCGGCGCTGAACCACCGGCACCCGTTTCAAATAAACCACCGCCAGCCATTAATGGCACGATAGATAACATTTTAGCACTAGTACCTAATTCCATAATTGGGAATAGATCAGTAAGGTAATCACGTAGAATGTTACCCGTCGCTGAAATAGTATCTAGACCACGAGCTACACGTTCTAGCGTGTAACGCATCGCACGAACTTGTGACATGATTTGGATGTCTAATCCTTCAGTATCATGATCTTTAAGATATTCATTTACCTTAATGATCAGTTCGTTTTCATGTGGACGGTAAGGGTCAAGCCAGAATACTACTGGTGTATCTGAATCTCTTGCACGTGCTACTGATAATTTAACCCAGTCGCGGATTGGTGCATCTTTAACTTGGCACATACGCCAGATGTCGTCTTTCTCTACATCTTGAGTCATCAGTACTTCGCCTGTATCGATATCAACGATACGTGCTTCACCTGTTACAGATGCTTCGAATGTTTTATCGTGCGAACCGTATTCTTCGGCTTTTTGTGCCATTAGGCCAACGTTTGGCACGCTACCCATAGTCACAGGATCAAATGCACCGTTGGTTTTACAAAAGGCAATGATTTCTTGGTAAATACGAGCAAATGTTGATTCAGGGATCACTGCTTTGGTGTCTTTAGGACGACCATCAGCCCCCCACATTTTACCGCCACTACGGATCATTGCTGGCATAGATGCATCAACAATCACGTCGTTTGGCGCGTGTAGGTTTGAGATACCTTTATCAGAATCTACCATCGCAAGTTCTGGACGGTGTGCATGACAAGCGTGTAAGTCACGACGGATTTCTTCGCGTTGTGAGCTTGGTAAACCTTCGATTTTTTCGTAAAGGTTAGACAAACCGTTATTTACATTAACGCCTAGTTTTTTGAATAGTTCATCATGTTTAGCAAATGCATCTTTGTAGAAAATTCTTACCGCGTGACCGAACACGATCGGATGAGATACTTTCATCATCGTTGCTTTTACGTGTAATGAGAACATCATGCCTGTTTCATAAGCATCTTGCATTTCTTGCTCATAAAATTCGCACAGTGCCGTTTTGCTCATAAACATGCTATCGATAATTTCGCCATCGAGTAATGCGATATTATCTTTAAGAATTGTCGTTTCACCATTTTCAGCAACGAGTTCCATTCTTACATTACGCGCACTGTCTAGTGTGATTGATTTCTCGCCGTGGTAGAAGTCGCCTTCACGCATGTGTGCTACGTGAGTTTGTGATGCTTGGCTCCATTTACCCATCGAATGTGGGTGTTTACGGGCGAAGTTTTTAACTGCTTTTGGTGCTCTGCGATCTGAATTACCTTCACGAAGTACTGGGTTTACAGCACTACCTAGGGCTTTGGAATAGCGCTGTAGCAGCTCTTTTTCTTCTTCAGACTCTGGATTTTCTGGCAGGTTTGGAATGTTGAAACCTTGAGATTGCAATTCACTAATCGCTGCTTGCAACTGTGGTACAGATGCACTGATATTTGGCAGTTTAATAATGTTAGTGCTTGCGTCTTGCGTCAGACGGCCTAGCTCACTGAGGTTATCTGGTAACTGTTGTTCTTCAGTTAAGTAATCTGGAAATTCGGCCAAGATTCTGGCTGCAACCGAGATATCACTTTTAACTACATCAATACCGGCAGCTGAAGTGAATTTTTCTACGATCGGTAGAAGTGAGTAAGTCGCCAATAACGGAGCTTCGTCCGTTAAAGTGTAAATAATCTTTGAATTTTCGTCAGACATATTATTCCCTGGATTACTAGCATATGGTCCCCCTGCTAAAATTAGGAACATCTGACCTAGTGTCTTAAAATAAGCGTAGATCCTAGGGGGATTGATAAATGTTATAGCTAGGTTGCAGAAATCGCAACAGCTGTTATCCTAGCAGATGCTCCGTATCTACTTTCTCCATAATACCATATAAACCAAACAAACAACGGTTCTTTACATCAAAACACCTGAAATCATACCACTTTGTCATTATTTGTGATGAGTATAACTATCATCTAATAATGATGCATTAGTACTTAATATTGCTATTGACAGAGTGTATAGTAACTATTCATTAACTAAATAACTACACTTTCAGTAGTTTGCACTGGTTTCAATTACATCGAACTATTAGTGCTAATGTGTCAATTTTATCTAATACCATTTAATTTATTCTAATATTACTTAACTTATAAAATAAAAGGGAACTGTTATGACAAGCCGAGTATACGTTTTAGCGCAATTTAAACCAAAGGAAGGTAAAGAAGACGCGTTATTTGAAATCTTAAAAGCATTAGAACCGGATTCATACCGAGAAGAAGGTTGTATTCAATATATGCTTACTCGTCAGATTAGCCATCCAAGTGCAACCAATAGTGAATATTCAATTGTATTTAACGAAATTTGGGAAAATGCAGAGGCTTGGACTGCACATGGAAATAGAAAACAGATCCAACATTTTTTCGAGACGCAAGTGCAAGCTGAGACTGGGTTAGTTGCTGATGTTGTGGTAACGGCGTATACAGATGAAGGCCATCATTACGATTATCCTGTTTATGCATAGCTAGAGTATTTGAATAAAAAAAACCTGAGCATGACACTCAGGTTTATGATCTACTTATTCATTGAAATGATTAAGCTGGAAGTTAATACATCAAGGTATACAGCTTACGACGGTAATCAGCCACAACGGCGGCATCTGTCATCACTGATAATAATTCTAAATAAATCTTTCTAGCCCCACCTTCTAAGAAATCATATTCGGTAGTTAAGATCTTGTATAACAGCGCCATCGCATCGTTATGCTTGTTTACTATTTGCAATTGGATAGCTAGGTCATAAGCTATTTGTAAGTCATCTGGATTTGCTTGATGCGCAGCTGTTAATGCAACGATCTCTGGCGTTTCCGCAGATTTTTTTGCCGTATCCAAATGCGAACGCAGTGTCTGATATTGATGACTTTGTTGCTCTTCTTCGGCGAAGGTATCTAGTAATGCTTCAGCCGCTTCAACTTGGTGTGAACCTAATAGCGCTTGCGCATAAGCAATTTTAATATCAGTATTATCCGGTGCGAGTTCGTAAGCTTGGCCTATTAATGGCACGGCTTCAGCAAACTTGCTATCCATTAATAGCATTTGTGCTTGCTGCAGTAATACCTGTTCTTGTTTTGGTAAATGGCGGCTGATGATTTCACGGATAGCCGCTTCTTCTTGCTCGCCCACAAAGCTATCAACTGGTTTACCATCTTTAAAAATAGCTACGGTGGGTAAACTTTTAATACCAAACTGCTGTGCTAATTCAGGATGACGATCGCAATTAAGTCGTGCAAGTACAATTTCGCCATTGAAGCTTTGAGCTATGTTTAATAGGCGCGCACTTACTTGGTTTTCTGGTGCACGTTCAGACCAGAAATCAATGACGATTGGTTGTGAGTATTTGCCTTGTAGCAAGATCTCTTGAAAATTTTCACTGGTAAGGTCAAGGATATAATTCTGCACTGATTGGCTCCATCAAATTGCGTATCGGTATAAATATTGTTTATGAAAGATATATGGGGGATAAAGTTAGCATAATCAAGTCTGCAAGATCTGCTTATCAGTGAGACATAGATCACTGTCGTGAAAACAAAATCAGCATATATTCAAAGGTCACCGTTTTTAAGGATGTGATCTAGGATGAGTAAATCTTTATTTGTGAACGGTATCAGCTGTACTTTATTAGCTTGTTTAAATTTAAGTCCTGCTGCGGCGAGTAACAGTACTGCAGTGGCACAAGCCAATAGTTACACGACACCACTGCTGACGAATCAATCACAGTCAGTCACCAATGCCGCAGTAAAATTATTATACCAAGGCAGTTTTGGGCCTACACCTGAAACTCTGCTAAATGCGCAACAAGTCACACGTCAGCAATGGATCGCGACGCAGATGCAATTAGCCCCAAGCTGGCATTATCCTTTAACGACACAATACTGTGATGGTTCGATTACCCCTACAACGAATATAGTCGATGGCTCAGACCGTGCTAATACGAGCAAGGTGGAAAATAAAAAATCGCCAAATCCTCGCGCCTGTTTAAAAGCACAAGAATCGGTTTGGTTAGAGCATGCATTAACGGCGCAAGATCAATTACGTCAGCGCGTGGCGTTTGCCTTATCACAGATATTAGTGGTATCAAGCAAAGAACCGCCACTGGCTAAATACGGTGATGGTTTAGCATGGTATTACGATTTATTAGTTAAACACAGCTTTGGTAATTATCGAGATTTGTTGCAAGATGTGACCTTATCACCTGCGATGGGCGTTTACCTTTCGATGCAAGGTAACCGTAAAGCCAATCTCAATAAGAACACTTTTCCCGATGAAAACTATGCTCGCGAAGTGATGCAATTATTTAGTATTGGTTTGTATCAATTAGATATTAGCGGACAAACTATTTTAGATAAGCAGGGCAATAAACTGCCGAGCTATCAACAAGCGGATGTTGAAAATTTAGCACGCGTATTTACCGGTTGGGATCTGGTTGAAAACAGGCGTTATGGTAATCGTCGTACGGGTCGTTATGATACTTTTATGGAATTGTCACCAAAGCAGCATGACTACAATGAAAAGCAATTATTTGGTCAATCAATAAAAGCGGGAATGAAAGCGGATAAAGAATTATCTGCAAGTTTAGACTTATTGTTTAACCATCCTAATGTGGGGCCTTTTATTAGTCGCCAATTGATCCAACGATTAGTGGCATCTAATCCTTCTCCTGAATATATTAAACGTATTGCTACAGTATTCAATGATAATGGTGCTGGTGTGCGCGGTGATTTAGGTGCCGTAGTACAAGCTATTTTATTGGATGATGATGCTCAAGCGCCATTAACGTCTCCAGCGTTAAAATTAAAAGAACCTTTGTTGAATTACATTGGCTTTTTACGCGCGTTTTCAGCAACGCCAAAGTCAGAACATTATCAATTACGTCAGCTGAGTAGCACATTTGGTCAGGGGGCAATGCGCGCTGATTCAGTGTTTAATTTCTATCAGCCAGACTTTGAAGCGAATTATCAAGTTGATTTAAAAACGAATGAACAACCCGATTTTAACGGCGACTTTAAAGAAAGTGGTCAGTCGCATTCTGGTTCATTGAGTGGCGTTCCTGCTAACCAACAAATGACTACGGTATCGCCTGAATCACAGATAATGGTTGATCCGCTTATCATCAAGCAGTTATCGTTAATGTTTAAACAAACAGTGTCAAACAAAGCGAATTTTGATTTAGATCTTAGTGAACCGCTAGCGCTTGCTGGTAACAGTATTGATATGTTGGAGTATCTTGATCAACTATTGTTAGCTGGAAAAATGACATCCGCATTTAAAGCGCAGTTACAATCACATTTAAGCCATATTAAAGGTCAGAAAAGACAGTTGAAAGAAGCCATTTACTTAATCGTGAGCTCTGCTGATTACGCAGTGCAGCCTTAGGAATTATGACTATGATACTACGCAGGGAAATCCTTAAGGCGTTTGGCTTATTAGGCGCATCTAGCGCATTACTGCAATCGAACCCGTTGCTGGCGCTACAAGTCACTGCAGATAAACAGCATGGGGCAAGTGATTACAAGGGCTTGGTTTGCATCATGCTCAATGGCGGTAATGATGCCTTCAATATGGTATTTCCTGATACCACTCACCCACAATATCAGAACTACATGAACAGCCGACAAGCACTGGCTGTGCCTAATTATGTTAATCAACCGCAGTACTTGGCGAATAAAGGGGATGATCGTTATAGCAAGCAGTTGTTACCTATCATGCTACGTGATCTGGTTGGTCAACAGCACGCTCTAAGCTTTCATCCCGGTATGGAAGGACTGCAATCGCTAGCGCGAGGTAACCAAGTCGCTGTGATTGCTAATACGGGGGTATTGATTGAACCGGGTAGTCGTGATGAATTTAAGAAAAACAAGAAACGTAAACCAGCCTTTTTATTTGCCCACAACCAACAACGTAAAGCGGTTTATTCCGGTGTTGGTGATAATAATGTGACGACAGGATGGGCAGGACATATGAATGAGCAGCTTAGCTTTAAATATGTTCAACCCAACGCCGTTTTGCCTATGGGCATTTCTTTCCGAGGGAGTAATCAGTGGTTACGTGGTCAACATTCAATAGGCGCTGTATTAGCTCCTGGCAAGCCTAGTAAAATAATAGGACTGGATGATAAGGGTAATAAAAGACAACAGGCTAGAGTCGAAACCGTACAAACTTTACAGTCTTTACCCAGTGATGATGTATTAATACGTGTCATGCGCGGAAAATTAACCTCAGCACAAGATCTAGCTACAGTATTAACACAGTTGTGGGCTGAAAATAGCAAAGCATTAGCCAAGATAGATGCTTTTTTTGATGACGGTAAATTGTCTCGGCAATTGGCTGGGGTAGCACAAACAATTTTGTTACGTGAAAGCTTAGGCATGCAACGCCAAGTCTTTATGGTCGAGCTAGGGGGCTTTGATACGCATGCCGGACAGATTGATAAGCAGCCGCTGTTATTGGCAGAGCTAAGCCGTGCAATAACCAGCTTTCAACAAGCCTTAGCGTCTTTATCGTTAACCAAACAAGTCACGACATTTACTGCATCTGACTTTGGCCGTACTTTAACCAGTAATGGTAGTGGCACCGATCATGGTTGGGGTTCACATCAGCTGGTTATTGGTAGCGCGGTGCAGGGAGGGTTATATGGTCAGTGGCCCATTATGTTACGTGGTGGTGCGGATGATTATCGTAGTGGTCGATTGTTACCCAGTACTTCACTGACCCAAATTAATGCCAGTTTAGCTGCTTGGTTTGGCGCGTCTAAAAATGACGTTAATGATTTATTTCCTAATTTAAAAGACTTTCCAACCGGATCCTTGCCACTGTTTAAAAGAATGTAACTTCTATTGTGCACTGGTTTTTGACTTATCGATCTTATTGGCCTCCGAGTTGATTTACTACTCTTAATGGTTGTTGAATTTTCATACAGTAGTTGCTATTCTGCGAAACGTTTTTACTTCGGGGTATCATCACCGCTTGTTGATGAGCCTTTCGTTTTTACTTTTCGATCAAAAGTATTTAAGAGTATATGCTTAAGCATAATTTATGGATAGTGCGTTAAAAATAAATAACCAGTTAAAAAACAGTAATTTAAACAAATACAGTATTGAGACCACGGACTACCAGGTTGGTCAAGATAACATTCAAAAATGGGGCTTCGATATACATAATACTGTATTCGGTATTAGCGCTAGTTTGATCTTCCTACTCATTTCAGCCCTCCTCTTTGTAGACCCATCCACAGCAAAAGAAGTTCTAACAAATGTTAGAAATAGCATCATGGCAGAATTTGATGTCGTCTTTATGTGGTCAACAAACTTCTTTGTTGCTTTCACTATGTTACTGATTATATCGCCGTTTGGTAAAATCCGAATCGGTGGTAAAGAAGCTAAAACAGATCACTCAACCTTATCTTGGTTGACGATGTTGTTTGCTGCTGGCATGGGCATTGGTCTGTTGTTTTGGGGGGTTGCTGAACCAACTGCTTATTTCACCAATTGGTGGGGAACGCCATTAAACGTTGACCCATTCACTGCTGAAGCAAGATCATTAGCGTTGGCTGCAACAGTTTATAACTGGGGTATCCACGGTTGGGCGGTTTATGGCGTAGTTGGACTTGCTCTGGCTTTCTTTTCTTTTAACAAAGGTTTACCACTATCCATTCGTTCGGTATTTTACCCGATCATTGGTGATCGTGCGTGGGGTTGGACTGGTCACATTGTTGATATCATGGCTGTACTTGCGACGTTATTCTCGTTAGCGACATCACTTGGTTTGGGTGCACAGCAAGCGGCGAGTGGTATCAATCATGTATTTGGTACTGAAGGCGGTCTTGGTTTACAGCTCGTTGTTATTGTACTTGTTACCTTAGTGGCTATTTTCTCTGTTATGCGTGGTATTAATGGCGGGGTTAAAATATTGAGTAACATCAATATGATATTTGCATTTGGACTATTAATCTTTGTATTGATTATTAGCTTTGATGTGATAATGGTGACGATTCCAGAAACCTTTACTGCTTACGCTGAAAACTTTGTTGCTTTAAGTAACCCGCATGACCGTGCTGATCTATCGTGGATGCAAGGTTGGACGGTATTCTACTTTGCATGGTGGATTTCATTAGGACCATTCGTAGGCATGTTCATTGCGCGTATCTCTAAAGGTCGTACAGTTCGTGAATTCTTGTGTGCTGTAATCTTTGTTCCAACGTTAGTGACGTTGATATGGATGGCGACGTTCGGTGGTATTGCTATCGATCAAGTTATGAATAAAGTCGGTGAGCTTGGTATCAATGGTTTGACTGATATTTCGTTATCATTATTCCACGTATACGATGTACTACCGTATGGTAAAGTGTTGTCAGTATTATCGATTGTATTGGTATTAATCTTCTTTATTACTTCATCAGATTCTGCATCGCTCGTTGTCGACAGTATCACGTCGGGCGGTAAAGTTGATGCACCTGTACCACAGCGTATTTTCTGGGCTGTAATACAAGGCTCAATTGCAGCGACCATGCTTTGGATTGGTGGTACCGATGCGCTACAAGCTCTACAAGCGGGTGTTGTAACGACCGGACTACCATTCGCCTTGTTAATGCTCGTGATGTGCGTGAGTATAATTAAAGGTTTGAATTCAGAGTATCATTTATATAAATAATGACTTTGGTTATCAGCCTTACTAATCTTGGCAATTAAAGAGTTTAAAATGTAAGTTTTAAAAACTGTATTTTATAATAATTAAAATTGTAAGTGTTAACGGCCTCAAATGTATGTTTGAGGCCGTTTTTATACCTGCTGCTTTAGCCTTCACTATTTTTTAATATTGTTAGCCGTGCTCTTACATAATTGCTTACTTGATTTTCTTATCTAATGTCGTTACCTACAATGACTCTAGCCTCTATTGCTCATCGTCACGCTTACCTCAATAGGAATGATATCGCCTTTATTCATGATTGTTTCGATTGTTGTCTAAACGCTGTGTCCGCCAACGGACAGAAGGATGTTACTTTCAATGTTAGTGTTAAACCAATTATTAATATCAATGTATTTGGTTTCAATCGTTTTAATAAAAACGTTATAAATTGAAGCTAGGTAGACATGCAACATTAACATTAAAGGTTATATAAATTGATCCAATTGGAGACCGCCAAAAAAATCATTTGGCCGACTACACTGTCAAATAATACCAAACGTAAATTAATTAAAATCGCACAGTGTAAAACTGATTTTACGGATAACCGTCAGATATTTTCTGATGGTGTTTGTTATATATACCAAGGTAATGCTGCTATTTGTATGCAATCTCGAAATTTAAAAACAGTGAACAGTATGGTGATGGGAAAGCAAGAGTGGTTTGGCGATTGCCAATCCGTAAAAAATGATTTGGTGTCGTTTTCATTATCAGAAATAGAGCCGCTGAATTTAATTTTATTCCCAAGAAATCAATTGAATATTTTAATGGATGATGATTTAGAGGTGGTGAAATGGTTATACCATGTCGTGAATGCTTCGCAGCAAAAATGGCGTCAATCACAACTGTTGTCATCAGAAAATAAACTAATAAAAATTAGTTATTTGCTGATTGAGTTAGCCATGTATCAAAAACAAATTAAAGGGGTTATCCCTAAGATTGCTATTTCACAGCAGCAGATCAGTATGATTATCGGAATTGCCCGCCAGCGGGTAAATGAAGCGCTAAAACAGTTAGAAAATTTAGGCTATATCGAACTCGAAAGAAGTAGCGTTTATATCACTGACTTTGCAGCCCTGTGTCGTATTTTAGATAATGTCGATTTAAGTGTTCGAGATCCGAGAGTTTCATTAAGTGCTATTTCGTGTGAACCAGTAACGTCAGCATAATAGCAGTCGTTCCATTAGTACTTTCTTTACCTGAAATTAAAGCTATTAGAAGCTTATACACTGACAATGATTAAGAAGATAAGAATGAAAAATAATGTTTTTATAATAAGGTTAACCAGTGTGTTGCTAACATTGACAGCGTTCTTTTCATATAGTGATGATAAAACAATGTTAACGATTGAAAACTGTAAAAATCAGCAAGATGTAAGCTTTACAATGCCTGCGCTCAAAGCCTTACGAAGTGCTGAAATAACGACATTATTACCTTGGAAAAAGCAGGAACATCGCTACTTAGGGGTCTACCTTGAAAATATCATCAAGCATGTTGATGGCAATGGTTTAGAAACGATACATGTACATGCAAAGAATGATTACAGTGTGCAGATATCTGGAGCAGAGTTACAGCAGCATAAGTACATGCTGGCTTATGCCATTAATGATGAAATGATAACTCGGCGACAGAAGGGGCCGTTAGTATTAATGCGTGATTTGAGTCGTATTAAAGTCGAGGATATTCATGAATTAGATATTGTGATTAATCTGGTTTGGTTTGTTGAAAGAATTGATATTAACTGTGGAATTAAGCACGGATGAAAAATAAATACACAGCAACAATATGGTTACCTTTGACTTTCATCATATTATTTGAATTGTGTTTAGCTGGTTTTATTACATTGAGATATGATCAGAGTAACAAAAATGTCATGCGCAATGTTGAGTCGATACGGGCATCATATTGGGGCTCTTGGTATTTTGGCAAGGAGCTGTCACGACTTGAAGCGCAAATAAAAAAGGCTATATATTTAAATAAAAACGATAACGAGGCAATCTTAGAAAAATTAGACTTTTTAATTGTTAGTTATGAATATTTAGCACTCGATGAAAAAATATCTCCTTTATTGCAAAGTTATGCGGTTAATATTTTGCAAGAAAACATTGTTAAATTAGATAAGGTCGCACTACCAGTTTTAGCAAGAGAAGATCCTATTAACCAATACCCTGATATTTTAACGATTGTTGAAAAATTGAAGCTAGGCCATGACAAGATTGTATTTTTTGAGTTGAAAGGGAGTGATCTTAATCTTTTTACAGATGAGGTTAATCGTAACCAGGAGAGGTTGTTATACATCATCTATAGTGCATTTTTGATTGGTACTCTATTAATTACAGTTTGGTCAGTGACATACTTGAATTTCAAACGAACCCAAAAACAGTCAAATATAGATGAGTTAACACTGCTCCCCAATAGAAAACATTGTGTTGAATTGATCACTTTAAAAATGCAAAAGAGCAAACCGTTATGCTGCTTTTTTATTGATCTGAATGGATTTAAGCAGATAAACGATACATTAGGCCATCACACTGGTGATGAAGTATTGAAAACGATTGCAAAAAGAGTGTCTTATAGTATTGGTGGTGAAGATATCTTCTCTCGTATTGGTGGTGACGAATTTATTCTTATTTTGTGTGATTATGGTGACCGTATAAATGTAGATACGATTGTTGAGCGGATCATGGAGCAAATACAGCAACCGATTAATATCGGGGGTAAGACTGTCACTGTCGGCTCTGCGATAGGTATTTCTTTTTCATCTGAGGAGGTTAATACGGTAAATAAATTATTTTTGACAGCCGATTCTGCAATGTATGTAGCGAAGGGATTAAAAGAGGGGAGTTCGAGTAATTATCAGTATTATTAACAGATCTGTGTAGTTACTTTTTTGATATAGTTTATTATTATCGATATAAATAATTCATCGTCAAATGCAATAATTCTCCTGCCAATTTAAACATATTTTTATACATATTTATATCTTGCGGCCTTGTTTTCGATTAAAATAAAGTTTAAACGGCGGTTGTTTGAGTTTTGCCACATTTTTTGCTACTCTTTTAACCGATTTTTTATCACTTGGTTCATTATGGCTTTAACTAATGACCCTTTCGTTTTTACTTTTCGATTAAAAAGTATTGCAGGATATATGCTCAGCATAATTTATGGATAGCTCGTTAAACAAAAATAGTTCGTTAAATAAAAATAGTTCGTTAAATAAATATAGTATTGAAACCACTGATTACCAAGTTGGTCAAGATAATGTACAAAAATGGGGTTTCGATATACACAACCCTGTGTTCGGCATTAGCGCCGGCCTTATTATCTTTTTCCTCTCAGCACTCCTCCTCGTAGACCCAGCTACCGCAAAAGAAACATTAAACACTATTAAAAATGGCATTTTAGCTGATTTCGATAGCTTCTTTATGTGGTCAACTAATTTCTTCGTCTTTTTTATTGCCGTATTAATCGTATCACCGCTTGGTAAGATCCGTATTGGTGGTAAAGAAGCAAAATCTGAACATTCAACGATCTCGTGGCTAGCAATGTTATTTGCTGGTGGTATGGGTATCGGTCTGCTGTTCTGGGGTGTTGCTGAACCAACGGCTTATTTCACTAATTGGTGGGGAACGCCATTTAATGTTGAACCGTTAACTGCTGAAGCAAAGTCATTAGCACTTGCTGCAACGATTTATAACTGGGGTATCCACGGTTGGGCTATCTACGGTATTGTCGCGCTTGCGTTGGCTTTCTTTGCTTATAATAAAGGTCTTCCTCTTTCAATCCGCTCTGTTTTCTACCCGATTATTGGTGATAGAGCTTGGGGCTGGGCTGGTCACGTTGTCGATATCTTAGCTGTACTTGCGACGCTATTTGGTCTTGCGACATCGCTAGGTCTTGGTGCACAGCAAGCGACGAGTGGTATCAACCATGTATTTGGCACCGATGGTGGCATTGGCATGCAACTGGTCGTGATTGCCTTTGTAACCTTAATTGCAATCTTCTCGGTTATCCGTGGTATCGATGGCGGCGTTAAAGTATTGAGTAATATCAATATGGTGTTTGCTTTTGCACTATTGATTTTTGTTCTGATCATTGGTTTTGATGTTGTTACTGTTGCAATCCCTGAAACTTTAATTGCTTATGGCCAAAACTTTATTGGTTTAAGTAATCCACATGGTCGTGATGACACTGCTTGGATGCAAGGTTGGACGGTATTTTACTGGGCTTGGTGGATTTCATGGTCACCATTCGTAGGCATGTTCATTGCGCGTATCTCTAAAGGTCGTACTGTACGTGAATTCTTGTCTGCTGTTGTCTTTGTTCCAACGTTAGTGACGTTAGTTTGGATGGCTACATTTGGTGGTATTGCTATCGATCAAGTCGTGAATAAAGTGGGTGAATTGGGCGCGAACGGCTTAACTGATTTATCATTATCTTTATTCCATGTGTACGATGCACTGCCGTATGGTGATGTGTTATCAATATTGTCGATTATCTTAGTATTAATCTTCTTCATTACATCATCAGATTCAGGTTCACTTGTAATCGACAGCATCACGTCTGGCGGTAAGATTGATGCGCCTGTACCACAGCGTATATTCTGGGCTGTAGTAGAGGGAACTATTGCTGGTGTTATGTTATGGATTGGTGGTTCTGAAGCACTGCAAGCGTTGCAAGCGGGTGTGACTATTACCGCATTACCGTTTACGTTTGTATTGCTGCTGATGTGTGTGAGCTTAATTAAAGGCTTGAACTCAGAGCGCCATTTATACAAGTAATGATTTAGCGTTAATTAAGCATAAAGCTTAATAGGATAAATGCCGACGGCCTCAAATGTATATTTGAGGCCGTTTTTTGTTTTAGGCAGATCGCAAAAATTAGACCTTGTAATGTAAACAGGCGCTATTACGTTATATTTTAGATTGAGGATTATTTATTTTAAGCGTATCAGGAGCTAAAGATGAAAAAAGTTATTCTAAAAGGATTTATTATAGTCCCAACTGCGGACTTGTCTGCAGTGAAGAAAGCACTTATTAGTCATAAAGAACTGACACGTAATGAACCGGGTTGTTTAATGTTTAATGTCACGCCGTCAGAGATTAATCTTAATCGTTTTGAAGTATATGAAGAATTTATTAATAAAGCGGCTTTTGAACAACACCAAGCCCGAGTTAAAGGCTCTGCTTGGGCTAAAGCGACAGTCAATGTACAAAGGCATTATGAAATTTTAGAGTAAGTCTAATGGACTGAAAATAGCTGATGTTAAAGTTGGTGGTGTTGTAATTAAAATAGGATTTGTGCACGTTTTTGAATATTAATTATGCTTAATCATAATTGATTCTTTGAGACTGTGGGAGTCGCTATGCTACAGTTCACTTATATACAATTCGTTATTAAACTTAGTTGTTAAGCTTGGTTATTATTTAGAGAGAGTTATTGATGTCCTTTGAGTCTGCTGTTACATTTTTTATCGCGATATTTATTTTTGGTATTACGCCAGGGCCAGGTGTATTTGCCATTTTGGCTCGTGCAATGGTTGAAGGTCCTAAAAAATGTATCATGTTGGCAATGGGCATGATTGGTAGTGACGTTATTTATTTGATTTTAGCGTGTTTTGGTCTTGCAACGATCGCAGAGAATTGGTCTGAAGTGTTCACGGTGATTCGTTATCTTGGTGCGGCTTATCTGATTTATCTTGGTTATAAAATGATTAAAGCCTTGCCGCAGATTAAGAGTGATATTCAAGCTGAAGCAGATGCGCAAAAAGAAGGTGCTATGTTGGCAAGTTTTACGCAAGGTTTTCTAATTTCAGCATCAAACCCAAAAGTGATCCTGTTTTATATTTCGTTTTTACCAACGTTCATCGACCTAACTGTTCTTAAAGCGCAAGATATTGCACTTGTATCCGTCTTGTCATCAATTGCGCTAATGTCGGGTTTAATGCTCATTGCTTTTGGTGCCAGCCGTATGGCGGGGATGTTAAAAACACCGGTAGCACATCAGCGATTAAACCGAGGTGCAGGCAGCATTATGATCGCCGCAGGTGCGTATTTGGCGGTGAGTAAATAGTATTTCATCTGTATTGAAAACAAAATAAAGGCTTACCTCGGTAAGCCTTTATTTTTATTATAGGTTTTGATTAATTTGATTTCGTATAAGTTGGATAGTCAATATAACCAGCGCCATTCCCGCCAAACAGCGTGGCGCCATCAAGATCTGCTAGTGCGTAACTGTGCTGCAAGCGTGATACTAAGTCTGGGTTTGAGACGAACGGGCGACCGAAAGCAATTAAATCAGCATAACCTTTCGTTAGTACTTCTTCAGCACGCGCTTGTGTGTAACTGCCCGCGACAATAATCGTATTAGTGAAGATGTTACGTAGTTCAATACGGAAGCTTTCTGGGATCTCTGGGGCATCATCCCAATCAGCTTCAGATAGATGCATGTAAGCGATGTCGCGTGCTTGTAGTTCTTTTGCCGCTTGAAGAATCGTGGGTACAATCTCTGGGCAGTTCATGTCTTTGAAGGTAATGAAGGGAGCAAGGCGCACGCCGACTTTATCAGCGCCAATTGCAGCTATCACAGCATCCACCACTTCTAATAGAAAGCGAATGCGGTTGCTACTTGTGCCACCATATTGATCTGTGCGTTTGTTTGAGTTTGTACGTAGGAACTGATCGATAAGGTAGCCATTGCCACCGTGGATCTCGATACCATCAAAGCCAGCTTCTATGGCTCGCGTCGCTGAATTAGCGAAGTCGTTAATAACGCGATCTATATCTGTTTGCGTCATTTCTCGCGGTTGAATGCAGTCAACCATATTGCCATTACCTTGCTCGTCAGATATCCATACTTGAGTTTCTACAGGAGCCAATGCTGACGGTGCAATCGGTAGTTCACCTTGTTGAAATGTTGGATGAGAAACGCGGCCAACATGCCACAATTGACAGAACATGGCTGCGTCTTGCTCATGGACTGCGCGGGTGATTGGTTGCCAGCCATTAACGTGTTCATCGGTATAAACGCCAGGCGTGAATGAGTAACCTTGTGAATCATCAGAAATTTGCGTGGCTTCAGAAATGATTAATCCGGCGTTAGCACGTTGCTTATAATAAGTCGCCATCAACTCATTTGGTACATTGCCAGGTTGGCTAGTGCGTGCTCGGGTCATTGGTGCCATTACGACACGATTTTTTAGGTCTAATTGTTTTAGTGTCGTGCTTTGGAATAATTTACTCATGATGCTTACCTTATTTTAGCCGTTTAATGTGGATTTGTTTACTTTAGTGATGAACAGTAAGCCAATCACGGGAACGATGATGGCAGCGTAAGGGATCATGCTCGCCCCCATACTGCTATCAAGCACGATACCGCCAAGGATGCCGCCGAATGCGTTGGCCAAATTGAATGCCGAGATATTTGCTGTGGCCGCTAACTCTTGACCTTCGCCGCCGTGATTCATGACTCGAAGTTGCATTGCAGGTACATTGGCAAACGATGCTATGCCGAATATAAATGCGGCGATGACAAAAAGTATTTCGTTATCAATAACTAAACCGACTAATACTAATGAAAGGATCATAGCTATGGCCCAGAATAGCGATGCTTTGTTGAGATTTTTGTCTGCTGAACGGCTACCTAGGGTGTTACCTATGATGAGACCGAGACCGACAATCACTAAGATCCAAGTAACCGCATCTTCGCCATAACCGGTAATGTGCATCGCGATAGGTGCAATATATCCGTATAGCGTCATGAAACCCGACCATGCAAAAGCAGTGATCGCTAAACTCATTAATAACATGGGATTTTTGAATGCCATAAGCTGGGCTTTAATATTCTTAGCTTCGCCATGACCAGTTGATTTGATCGACATTAGAATGAAAACCATGGCCACTGCACCGAATGCAGCAACTGTCAGAAACGTGTTGTGCCAGCCGAACTGCAAGCTGATCCAAGTACCTGCTGGCACGCCGAGTACATTGGCCAGCGTTAGACCTGCAAACATTTGACCTACAGCGCGACCAGCCATTTTTTCTGATACCAGGTTTGTTGCTACAACCGCACCAATGCCATAAAATGGACCCTGTACCAGTCCGGCAATGACACGGCTCACTAATAATAATTCGTAGGTTGGTGCCAAAGCAGACAGTATATTACCGAGGATAAACAGCACCATTAACCCAGTCAGTACCGCTTTTTTATTAAAACGCGCTAAATATATCGTTAAGATCGGCCCGCCAATGACAATGGCTAACGCATAAGCACTGATTAAGTAACCAGCCTGACCCTCTGTTATGGAAAGTGATACTGCTATTTGCGGTAGAATACCGGCGATAACAAACTCTGCGGTGCCAATCGCAAATGCGGCGAGTGTCAATATCCAAACCTGGAAAGGCATTTTTTCTTTTTCAATCATCGTGGTTATCTCTGTTTATAATATGCTGGTTATTATATTCATTCGATTTATTTTGATAATTGAGTAAAATACGAAATCATTATTCGGATAAGCCGAACAATAGGAGAGGGTATGGATAAATTTTCTGATATGACTATGTTTGTCAGCATTGTTAAACACCAAGGTTTAGCGGCTGCTGGGCGTGACATGGGGCTCTCTCCCGCGACAATGACCGCAAGATTACAAGCATTAGAAGAAAGATATGCAGTGAAGTTATTGAATCGAAGCACTCGACATATTGCATTAACCGATGCTGGCGAACTTTATTATCAGGCTGCGCTGGAAATAATCGCTAGTGTTCATGAGACTGAAAACCGCTTACAAAATGTGGTCGAAGACGTTAAGGGCTCACTCAAAGTGTCGGCGCCAAAGGATATAGGTAAGCAATATATTCAGCCTATATTATCCGACTTCTCTAACCGTTATCCCGATGTCGTGCCTTATTTATACCTCAATGATCGGATATCAAATATTGCTGAATCAGGGATTGATATCGTTATTCGTTATGGTGAATTGGCTGATAGTAGTCTTATATCAAGGCGGCTGTCATCAAGTTGGCGAGTATTGTGTGCATCACCGGAATATTTAGCAAAGCGTGGTGTGCCTTTAACACCTGAAGCGTTAGTTGATCATGATTGCTTAGTTATGTTACGTGGGAACGAAGAGTTAAAAACTTGGCATTTCCAACAACAAGAACATAAAACAACAATAACAGTGGCTGCAAAACGGTTGTCTGATGATGGTGAGGTTATTAGGCTGTGGACATTAGCAGGGGCGGGGATAGCACTTAAATCCATTGTTGATGTGCAAGATGATATTAATAGTGGGCGCCTTGTGACAGTGCTTGATGGCTATATGAAGAACTTTAATACATCAAGGTCCGTATCGAGTGCTGACTTAAATGTGATTTATACCAGCAAGCAGTATCAACCAAAACGCATTCGCTTGTTCCTGGATTTTTTGTTTGAGAAATTCAACAATATGACTCAGCAATGAAGTTAAATCTATTCATCTATTTGTGATAACAATAGGTCGCACCAATGTGGTGCGCTTTATTTGTTTTAGCACTGCTTTAGCACTATTCTTGCGCTTAAAGCCTTTCTATTTTGGCAATAAAGTCATTCGCTACCCTTGTATTCGAGTATCTGACCTTATTTTCCTGTGATTTTTAATTTGTTACCGCTAAACGTTAGACTTGGCTGATTTTTTGCTTTATTCCTTGGTATGAACATGCGCAACCAAGGATGATATATGCAAAAGCTAAAGCAACAACCCAAATGGGTTAAAACCACATGTCCTTATTGCGGCACCGGTTGCGGTGTCGAAGCGCAAGTAAATCAAGATAATTCAGTCACGATCCGTGGTGATGAATCTCACCCTACCAATTTAGGTAATCTTTGCTCAAAAGGATTAACGCTAGCCGATACCCTAGTCCCAGAAGGACGTCTTACCGAATGTTATATTCGTGGTCAAGCGCAGAGTATGGAAACCACATTAAGCTATGTCGCCTCTTCATTTAATAAGGTGATCGCTGAGCATGGCCCAGATGCCGTTGCCTTTTATGTATCAGGGCAGCTACTTACCGAAGACTATTATATTGCCAATAAATTGATGAAAGGCTTCATCGGCAGTAGCAATATCGATTCTAATTCTCGTTTGTGTATGTCTTCTGCCGTAGTTGCGCATAAGCGTGCCTTTGGTGAAGATGCTGTCCCCGCTTGCTATGCAGATATCGAAGCTGCCGAGCATATATGTTTAGTCGGTTCGAATTTAGCTTGGTGCCATCCCATTTTATTTCGCCGAATAAAACAGGCAAAAATGGCGAATCCAAACTTAAAAATTACCGTGATTGATCCACGTCGAACCGATACGTGTGATATTACCGATCTACATTTAGCCATTCGTCCGGGGACGGATGTGGCGTTGTATAATGGCTTGTTGGAGTTTTTGGACCAAGAGAATGCTTGCGATCTTACCTATATCGTCGAGCATACTGAAGGATTTGAAGAGGCTCTAAAATCTGCATACCAATCAACACCAAGCTGGGGAGAGTTAGCTGAATTTTGTAATCTTGAACTCGATACTATGTTGGATTTTTTCCGTCGTTTTACCGATATCGATAAAACCCTCACCTTATTTAGCCAAGGGGTGAACCAGTCAACCAGTGGTACCAACAAAGTAAACGCGATTATTAACTGCCATTTAGCGACAGGACGTGTCGGTAAACCGGGGGCAAGTCCATTTTCAGTGACCGGTCAACCAAATGCGATGGGCGGCCGCGAAGTTGGTGGTCTTGCAAGTATGTTAGCGGCGCACATGGATTTTACGCCAGAGAGTCATGCTGTGGTGAGTGAGTTCTGGCATACCGATAAGTTGGCTACCAAAAATGGTGCTAAAGCGATCGACATGTTTGATCAAGTGCATCAGGGGAAGATCAAAGCGATTTGGATCATGGGCACGAATCCAGTGGTAAGTTTGCCTGATTCAGACAAAATTCAGCAGGCGTTATTAAATTGTCCGCTGGTGGTTGTGTCTGATTGCATTGCTAAGTCAGATACGATTGCTTGTGCTGATGTACTGTTACCTGCACAAGGCTGGGGTGAAAAAACTGGTACAGTGACAAATTCAGAACGCTGTATATCACGCCAACGTGGCTTCCTATCAAGTGTTGGTGAAGCAAAAGCAGATTGGTGGTTATTAGCGGAAGTCGCTAAACGCATGGGCTTTACCAAGGACTTTAGCTTTGAGTCAGAGGCTGATGTGTTTACTGAATATGCGCAGATGACAGGCTTTAAACAAGATACTTTACCAAGGGGTTTAGATATTGCTGTATTAGCTGAACAAGATTATGACCAGCATAAACCGATGCAGTGGCCGATAAAAGGCAACAAGTCACAAGTGCGGTTATTCACCGATGGTCAGTTTTCGACGCCGTCAGGTAAAGCGAACTTTATTGCGCTTTACCACAAATCAGCAGCAAGTTCAGTTTGCCAAGATTATCCGATGATCTTAAATACCGGTCGTAATCGAGACCAATGGCACAGTATGAGTCGTACCGGTTTAGCCACCAAGCTTAATGGGCATATGCCTGAGCCGTTATTGTCGATTAACCCGCTAGATTTAACAGAACGTAGTATTGCTGATGGCAGCTTAGTTGCGGTTGAAAGTTTACAAGGTAAGTTATTAGTGCGTGCGCATGCGACAGTAAGTCAAAACTCAGGTGAATTATTTCTACCTATTCATTGGAGTCGTCAAAATGCCAGTGCAGGGGCTATATCAAGTCTCGTCGCGGGGCATACCGACCCATTATCGGGGCAACCAGAAAATAAATACACACCAGTGAGTGTCAGTACATGGTCACATGCATCGCGCGCTGCGTTGTGGAGTCAACGCCGCCTGCAAGTGGCTAAGATATTGCCTATGGTGGATTACTGGGTTGAACGTCGTTTAGAGCAGGGTTTTCTATATTATCTTGCTAGTGTTACTGCTCCTGCTGAATTCTTCCAACAATTAAAACTCGCTCTACATAACAGTTATATGACTAAGCAAGTTGATTACGAGAATGTGGCAGAGCAGAAATACCGTTTTGCCATGAGCTTTCAAGAGAACCTTGATATTAGCTTAATGGTGACACCTGCTAACGACATTGACGATGATACCTGGTTAGCTAGTTTAACCTTGTTGACGCCCGATATTGGTTTACGTGCCACGTTAAAGGGGGAAGCTAAAACACCGCCAAGCCGGATGATATGTGCGTGTCATCAAGTGACAGAATATGACATTATTGAAGCCGTAAAAGCAGGTGCTGATACGGTTGAAGCTGTTGGTGGTTGCAGTAAAGCTGGCACGGGTTGTGGTTCGTGTATTCCTGAGATTAAACGGGTAATGGCAAGTTGTGCGATTGACGTTACGCTAGTGGATTAAGAAGCATTAGATTAAAAGCGGCATTAAGAGTAGGTCTTAATGCCGTTTTTTCTAGTGATTAACGGGTAATACATAAAGGTAAATTGTCACAAAATGACAAGCACTACCGAGTAATACAAATATATGCCAAATAGCGTGGTTATATGGAATACGTTTATTGGCATAAAAGATCGCACCAATTGAATAAGCAAGTCCGCCAGCAAACAGCCAATACAGCGCACCAGTATCTAACTTACCTAATAGCTCATCACCAGCAAAGACAATTAACCAGCCCATAATAAGATAGAAGAATAACGATACTTTTTTAAAGCGTTCAGCCCAATAGAGCTTTGCGATGATGCCAATGATTGCCATTGACCAAACAACTGCAAAGATACTCCAACCGAGTGCCCCACGTAGTTCAATCAAGAGTAATGGTGTATAAGTCCCTGCAATGAGCAAGAAAATAGCACAATGGTCGAGTGTTTTTAATTTCGCTTTCGTCGCAGGGTTAGTCGCATAATGATAAACACTTGAAGCAAAAAACAATAAGAACATAGAAATGCCATAAATACTAAAGCTGGCAATACGCCAAGGATCTGCTTGTTCGATTGATGGTATTAATAGTGCAATAAGTGCGGCAATACTGAGTAAGGCACCAAAGAGATGCGACCAAGTGTTTGCGGCTTCTTCTTTGACGCCATAAGGTGCGGCAATGGTGTCTGCGGTTGCGATTATTGGTGTCGGACTTGTTATCGGTCTCGGTGACATACATGATCCTATCGTTAAGTTGTCATACCAGTTAGGCGTACAAGTGTACGCTTAAAATATTTCAATTTAAAGTGAATATATACATTGTATCGTTTTTTAGTATTAGGAAAGGGTTAAATTAGTAAAATTAAGTTTTATAATCAATACTATATAGTTAAAGTGTTATTTATACTTAAGTTACTTTTGATTGATAGCGTTGTAGTTCATATTGCAGAGGGTCGTAATGGCAAGATTTAGATGGGTACTTAAAAAAGTCATGTGGGGCTTATTGGTTGTCGGCATTTTTGCAGTGTTCGGGCATTTTTACTGGTCAAGACCGTTGAATAACTACCCGGTACTTGATATAAAAATACAAAGCACCCTGCAAGATAAGGTAAAAGAAAGCTCTGCGCTGGCACGGTTTAGTGGTCAAACATGGACAACGAATGACAGTGGTGATGGCGCTAATTTATATCAAATAGATGATAAAACTGGGCAAGTACTTAAGCAGGTACACATTGATGATGTCAGCAGTTATGACTGGGAAGAGTTAGCTCAAAACATGGATAGCCTCTTTGTGATGGATTGCGGTAACAATCATGGCACCCGAGAGAGTCGTAGCATTATCAATATTGATACTGATGTGTTAATAAACGCCGCAGATGGTGATACGGTGTCAGCCGTTAATACTACGCGTTTCTCAATGGCGGATAAACCCACTGAGCCACTGACACGATATATGCATGACTATGATTGTGAGGCGTCAACAGTTGTCGGAGAAGAGTTATGGGTGCTAAGTAAAAATTGGTCTAATTTACAAAGCCGCTTGTATAGAATGGACTTAGTCGATATCAACAACAGCGCAGCTAATAACAGTGTTATAGAGGTTATCCCCGCACAAACCTTGAATGTCGATGGTTTGATCACAGCGGCAGATTATAATGCTGCAACCGCGCAATTGGTATTACTTGGATATGATAGTAACTTAGTTTACAAACACCCTTTTATTTGGATTGTGCCTATTAACAACAATAACTTGAATTGGGATATGGCAAAACGCTTTAATCTCTCTCTCTATGGACAATGGGAAAGTATTCTCTGGCAAGGTGAACATCAGTTGTTACTCACTGCAGAAGCTAGTTTCGGAACTGCTGCACGTGTCGGTGTCGTGACATTAACTTCAGCAGCAGTATTAGATTAATATCGCGTAAAGGAGTATTCTACTAGCGAAAATTACCGATTTGAGCACGATATATTAGCGGACATACCACTACCATAGGGGTATAATCCTGCTCATTAAATAGTGCTCAGTAATTCAAAGATTAGCTAGGCGCAGTATGCAAGACGATTTAAAAGACTTATCAACAAGCGATTTATTAGCAAACTATTCATTAACAAATGATGGAAGCGATGAACAACAACACCAGTATCAAGATTTGATTGCTGTTTTCAACCACACATTTGCAAGTGAATTTAATACCCAATTAGTCAAAGGCGATGATGAGCCGATTTACATGCCGGCGAACACTGACTTTGAGCAATATGTAAGTTGTGACCATCACCGTATTATTTTTGCCCATGGTTTTTTTGCCAGCGGCATGCACGAAATTTCGCATTGGTTAGTGGCGGGGTTAGCACGTCATCAATTGGTTGATTTTGGTTACTGGTATATTGCTGATGGTCGTAATGCGCAGCAGCAAGCAGAATTTGAAAAAGTCGAAATTGTGCCACAGGCGATTGAATGGATTATTTGTGTTGCTGCGGGATTTCAATTTCGTGTGAGTGCGGACAATTTGGGTGATATTGTGATTGACCGATTAGCTTTTCAGCACAAGATACACGATCAAGTACGCTTATATTTAGAAAACGGTTTATCAGCGAGAACGCAAGCGTTAGTGACAGCACTACAAGCATTTTATAATACAAAACCGCTGGTATTTACAGATTTTGATTATCGAGGTATGTATGAACGTGAAGCCATTTAAGCTGGGTATTATTGTGAATCCCGTTGCCGGTGTTGGTGGCAGCGTGGCATTAAAAGGCAGCGATAATGTTGCCCAGCAAGCACTTAGTTTAGGTGCTATTCCGCAAGCGAATAATCGTATGTTACAAGCATTAGGTCAGTTTTCTGATCTTGCTCAGCGCTTTAGTGTGGTGACTGCGGGTGGCGAAATGGGCGAGCGTTGTAGTTTAGAGTTAGGCTTTGATGTTGACGTCGTTTATCGACCTGCAAGTGATATTACCACCGAGCAAGATACCTATGCGGCTGTTGATGCATTATTAACACAAGATATTGATTTGTTATTGTTTGCTGGTGGTGATGGTACAGCACGTAATATTTGTGCGACGATCAACGATGTCGTTCCAGTATTAGGTGTACCTGCAGGCTGTAAGATCCATTCAGGTGTCTATGGCGTAACGCCAAAAGCCGCCGGTTGTGTCGTTCGTCGATTGATTTTAGGCGAGCTGGTTACCTTGGCGGATGCTGATGTGATGGATATTGATGAAGTTGCATTTCGTCAAGGCACTGTAAAAGCGAAGCGCTATGGCGAGATGATGGTACCGACAGATTTACGTTATGTACAAAGCGTAAAAATGGGTGGTATTGAATCAGACGAATTAGTGCTTACCGACATAGCTGCTGATGTTATGGCAGATATGGAAGATGAATATTATATTATGGGTTCTGGGTCAACGGTGGCATTCACCATGGCTGAATTAGGACTGGATAATACGTTATTAGGTGTTGATGTTGTACATCAGCATGAATTGATTGCTTCAGACCAAACTGCTGCGCAGTTAATCGCGTTGACACAAGGTAAGCTCTGTAAATTGGTCATCACCTTAATCGGTGGCCAGGGGCATATTTTTGGTCGTGGTAATCAGCAACTGTCGCCGCAGTTGATTAAACAAATCGGTAAAGAAAATATTATTGTGTTGGCAACCAAAACGAAGTTGTCGGCATTAGCAGGACGTCCCTTAATCGTAGACACAGGGGATGTTGAATTAGACCAAGCATTATCAGGTTTTATTCGTGTAACCACAGGTTATCGTGATTACATCATGTATCGTGTCGCCAACCCAGAGTATGAGGAATAATCATTGTCTAAAGCTACTTATCAAAGCAAGCTAATGGAAAAGCTTGATGGATTTGTAGAACAAGGAACGTCGGATCAACTATTTGCGGCTGAGTATTTACACGGCCACGTTACTTTTGCTACGGCGAAGTGCGAAAATATAGGTAAAATTTATCCCCACGACATTAAATTTCAGGTCGTGAACAGTTTGCGAGATGCGCTTGTTGCGAATGAGTTAACCCCTCAGAAACAAGAACTTGTACTTAGTATGTGGGATGCTATCAATAAACATTGATATTCGATTAAATGATTATTAATAATCAAGCCATATTAATTATTATAGATTAATGCTGCTTGCCAGTTTAAACCAGTGATTATATTGCTGGTTTTTTTTCACTTGTTATTTGCCGATATAAGATTAACCCTTTCGATAAAGTGCCAACTTGATATCCACATAAATTCAATTTATTTGCTCTGTTTAACATTGAACCCATACCTTAGTATGATCTAGGTCTGATAAGTATAAATATTTTTATAAAAATGAAACTTAATTTAAATATTGATATTTGACTATAATCTTAATAATTAACAATAACTTATGTTAAGTGTGAAAATTAATGATACGAAATCATTAATGGCAGAGAATATTTCACATTTGGTTACTTATTTTGTTATTTTTTTATTATGTGATTATTAGTGCTAAATTTTTATTTTAAACTTCCCATTTAATTCTTATATACCGGCTAATTTGATGAATAACACTCCTTAACTCCATCTGGTTGTACCTGTTGTTTTTTTACGTTATAACTTTTCTGCACTCTAACGAGACAGGTTGTCATTATGGGTGCGCGACATTGCCGTCATAAATAAGTTGGCGATAACTTAACGATAAAGGATTAACTATGTTAAAAAAAACTCGGACTTTACTTCCTGTCTTAGCTGGAGCCTTGTGCTTCATGGTTACACCCGCTCAAGCGGATACCTCGGGGAAAACCAAATACCCTGTGGTATTAGTGCACGGCCTTGCTGGATTTGATAGTGTGCTCGCAGATTATTTTTATGGTGTGAAAGGAGCGTTAGCAGATGTGGGCGCAACGAATGTGTATACACCACAAGTCAGTGGTTATGATACCAGTGAAGTACGTGGCGAGCAGTTATTGAGCTATTTAGAGCAACTAAGTGCAGTTACGGGCGCTGAGAAGTTTAACTTAATTGGTCATTCTCAAGGTGGTATTGATTCTCGCTATGTGGCATCGGTACGACCTGAGTTGGTCGCATCTGTTACGTCAGTTGGTTCTCCGCATCGAGGTTCTGGTACCGCCGATGTTATTAAAGATTCGCCATTAGAAGGACCAGCGATGGCGATTGGTAATGCGGTTGCGAGTTTACTCGCTGTTGCTACTGGTAATAATGATAATGCTGTCAATGCGATGGGCTCTCTGGAGGCATTGAATTCTAAAGACGCGGCAATTTTTAATGCGAAATACCCTGAGGGTCTAAGACAGGGTGAATGTAAAGCGACGCCAAGTTATAACGCAGGCTCATGGTATTGGCCAAATTGGGTTTATGACTACTCAGTCAATGACGGTGCTCATAGTGTTAACGGTGTATCGTATTACTCATGGGGCGGCACATATAATCCAGTGTTCAATTCTAATGTACTCGATCTTGCTGATGGTTTATTAGCGGTGACGTATCTTACGATAGATGAAGCAAATGATGGTGTTGTTGGACGCTGCTCTACACATTTAGGCAAAGTCATCCGTGATGATTACACCATGAATCATGCCGATGAAATTAATGGTATGTTTGGTTTACGTGGTTTAGGCAGCACCAGTCCTTTACCTCTATATTCGGCACATGTGAAGCGTTTAACGAGCGCTGGGTTGTAATTCACTATTTTGAACACGAGGTAAGCACTGTGGATAAATGACAGTGCTTATTTTTCAAGTGCTTACTTATTTAAAGTATCTAGCTCGTTATCATGATGAGCTATTTACAGAACCGCGTACGATGGAGTCTATCATGTCATTTAAATTAACACCGCTTATCATGGTTACTGGATTATCCGTTGTTATTGCGGTAGCGGGCGGCGTACTATTATCGCCAGGCGATGAACAATCCATCTCAGTAAAATCTACACCGGCACTTTTACCGCAAGTAGTCGCTAAGCAAGCGAGCTATCCATTAGCCCCTGAAGTGGTTAATGCCTTGGTTCATTGGGATGGTGACGTGCTTGCTGAAAATACTGAAGTACCGTTGTTATTACCTAGCTCATTGTTAGGCTCTGTGTTGCCATTAACACTGGATGTGAATGAGTTTGGTGAATTGGTTATTAACAAAAAAATTCAGCATTTATTTGATTTTTATCTGTCGGCAATGGGCGAGGAAAGTTTAGATATTATTGTTACGCGTATTAAGCATAGCCTGATATCTCAGCTTACTGATCCTGCCTTGACTCAAGGCATGGATATATTCTCGGGTTATCTACAATATTTAAATGAAGTGAGTGCGATTAAGCAGCAATTTGAGCAGAGCGTTGACCCTGAAAGTAGTGCTGAATATGCGTTAGACAACGTGATTCAAGTGCGTGAAATGGTAGTCGATGCGCGCACTACTTATCTTGATGATGATGTTATTACAGCTTTTTTTGGTAAAGCGGATGAATACGAAGCGTATATGTTAAAGCTGGCGGCAATTAACCAGAGTAAGGTGTTAAGTGATGCAGAGAAGAAAACGGCACAAGCCGAACTTGATATCACTGCGCCTGAGTGGCTATTGACACAGCAGCATAACGCCAATCAGCTCAATGAATATCGGGAACAGTATCAGGATTTACAAGCCCAGGGAGCGAGTCAGAGCGAATTACAAGATTTCACCCAACACTCATTTTCACCTGAAGTGGCAGATCGCTTAGTTGCATTGGAGGTTAAGCGTGAGCAGTGGCAAAGTAAGTTAGCTGAATATCGAGAAGAGCTGGCTGTTATTACGCATAACGCGAATGATGGGAGTGATGGGAGTGGCGATGGTGAGCAACAACAGCTCGAAATTATGCAGTTACGGGAGGCTTATTTCACCCCCCAAGAAATTAAACGCGTCAGTGCTTTAGATAATATCGCCAGTGCTCGTCGCAGTAGTACTCTTAATAATACCACCACTCTTAACAGTAGCAGTGACACTAGCAACATTAGTACTAACACCACTGCGTTGTAATATCACCATAGAGCGGCCTGCAAGTTGGTAGTGATCGTTTACATTTAATGGTGCAAGGTGCATTGAACTTGTATCACAAACGCGATGCCAAATTGGCGGTACATTTGGCAAATTGAAATCGACAGGCGTATCTATTTGGTTGAATAACAAGAGTAGTTCATCGCCATCAGTACCGAGGCCGAGATGAAGTCCTAAACTACTTTGATGCTCCCAATCATGTTGTTGCATCACTTCGCCATTACTGCAGTACCAGCTAATGCGGTGATCATTACGTCCATCGCCAGTAAATGCGTCAATGAATGGCAGCATGTATTGTTTACGTGCTGCGATCATCTTACTTAACCAGTCTTGGAATTCTTGTTTTAATTCGTCCATCTGCCAGTTTAGCCAGCTTATTGCATTATCCTGACAATAAGCATTGTTGTTACCGCCTTGCGTATGCGACACGCTATCAGCTGCTAACAGGTGCGGTATGCCAAAACTAAACAGTAAAGTCGTGATCAAATTACGCTTTTGCTTTTCACGAAAGGCGATAATTTCGACATTATCAGTGACTCCTTCAATGCCGCAATTGTATGAGCGGTTATCACCATGGCCATCGCGATTATTTTCACCATTAGCACAATTGTGTTTATCGTTGTAAGACACTAAATCTTGCAGGGTGAACCCATCATGGTAAGCAATATAATTGACAGGCAATTTATGTGGCCAGCGCCCCCCACTAAAGAAGTGACGAGAGCCCATAATACGGGTCGCAAAATCTTTCAAATAGCCATGGTCACCACGCCAAAAGCTACGTACCGTATCACGGAATTTATCATTACATTCGTTCCAGCCATCGGGAAAATAACCTAGCTGATAGCCATCAGGGCCAATATCCCAAGGTTCCGCGATAAGTTTAGTTGGCAGTAAAATAGGGTCTTGCGCAACGGCGTGGAAAAAAGGGGCTTGTTGGTTGAAGCGATCGCCTTTACGGCCCAGCGTTGCAGCTAAATCAAAACGGAAGCCGTCAATATGATATTCACTTACCCAGTAACGCAAGCTGTCCATCACTAAATTAAGGCTCGCTTGGTGAGTCAAATCTAAACTGTTGCCACAACCGGTATAGTTGCGTAACCCATTTTTATCCCGTAAGTAATAACGGTGGTCGAGAGCTTTAAGATTGAATATAGGCCCATCTTGACCACCTTCTGCAGTATGATTAAAGACCACATCTAAGATCACTTCGATACCATTTCTGTGCAGTTCTCGGATCGCGGTTTTTAATTCAGTTACCGCATCGATGGTTGCATAACGGGGATCGGGAGCCATGAAGGCGAGGGTACTATAACCCCAAAAATTGACGCCTTGTTGTTTTAATAAATGCGGTTCATGCATGCACACGGCAACAGGCAGCAGCTGTACACTGGTAATACCTTGTTCTTTTAACAATTTAATATTTACAGGGTCTGCTAATGCTTGATAACTGCCTGGTGCAGCGGATGTTATCGCCGGGTTTAATTGGCTAAAACCTTTGGTGTGCGTCTCTAATAAAATTGTTTCAGCAAGTGGGATATCTGGTTGCGGCACACCTTGCCAATCAAATGTATTATCGGTAACGAGCGCTTTTGCCATATGCCAGCTTTTATCGGCGCTGTAGGGCGGCTCATAATAAGGAGCTTTGCTGACGGCTTTTGCGTAGGGGTCAAGCAACAGCCAGTCTTTACCGTCTATATTGCTTGAGAAACCATACTCTTGACCAGCACTAATATCACTAATGAAGATATGATGAATACCCGCATATTTGTTTTCGATAGTAAAACTGCGTTGGGCTTTGCCATTAAACAACACCAGTTGCAAATTGGCACAGTCTGGTGCATATATCGTAAAGTTACAGCCTTGTGGTTTTAAATTGCTGGCAGACAGCAAGTTTGCTCCAAGGGGATAAGGTTTCGACATAAATCACTCACACTCTGTTTGTTAGCTGGGTCACATTTATTGGTTATCTTCATCTTATGTAATTCAGATCGTTAAAAGGAGCATCTACACGAATAAACATGATCTAGTTAACACTAAAGTTATACTTTTTGATAAAAAAGCAGCTAACAAGGCAATAAAAATGCCTGTTAGCGATAACTAACAGGCATTTTTTAGTGTGGCGTAATTGATTGTTTTTCTGCTTAACGCTTGTTATGTTGCGCTTTCATGTCTTCTTTAGTGATAAAACCGTCTCCGTTTGAGTCTAATTTATCAAAGTATTGGTTCATTTCTTCTTTAGAGATTTTACCATCGTTGTTAGTGTCCATTTTTTTGAACATCATGCCTTTATGGTTTTTTCCTCGATGGTGTTTACCTTTATTTTTCATGTCATCTTTAGTGATGAAACCGTCGTTGTTTGTATCAAATTTATCAAAGTTTTCAGCTAGACGGCCAGTCGCCTCATCTTTTGAGATCTTACCATCATTGTTGGTGTCCATTTCGTCGAACATCTTGCCCTTATGATGCTTACCTTTGTTTGGTAAATCTTCTTTGCTAACGAAACCGTCGTTGTCTGTATCGAATTTATCAAAATGCTCAGCTAAACGACCCGTAGCTTCTTCTTTTGATACTTGGCCATCTTGGTTGGTGTCCATTTGTTCAAAAGATACATGCTTACCTTGCTTGTTATCGTTATCTGCATAAGCAAACGTAGTCGTTGTCATCGCTGTTAATAAGGCTGCGGTAATAAATAATGTCTTTTTCATAATGTACTCACTTATTGCTGGTTGTTAGTCTTAAACAAGGTTAACTCGTGTGGGTTAACCTGTTGATGGAGTAACTATAAGCAACAAATGCGCAGGAATTATGGAGGAAATGTGGAGATTCCACATAATATTAAAAAAACCAAAATAATTACAGTGTAAAACGATAACCAACCCCGTAAATGGATTTGATGTATTCATTGTCAGGTGCTGCGTCTTGTAATTTCTTGCGTAAGTTTTTAATGTGGCTATCGATGGTGCGGTCGGTGACTAAGCGATGGTCGGCATAAATCTTTTGCATTAGTTGATCACGATTAAAGACTTGGCCTGAATGTTGGTTAAAAAAGCTCAGTAGGCGAAATTCCGCGGGCGTTAAAGTGAGTTCTTTGCCATCAAATGTCGCTTTCATCTGCTCATCATTAATCATGAGGCCATGCTGTGCTGATGCTGTCGTGATCTCGACTGTGCGACGTAATACATTTTTGATACGAGCAACCACTTCACGCGGGCTATATGGCTTGCAGATATAATCATCAGCACCGAGTTCAAGGCCTAATAAGCGATCGATTTCATCGACACGTGCAGTGGCCATAACAACGGGAACTTGGCTAAAGGTGCGTAATTCACGATAGATATCAAGGCCGTCACGATTCGGCAGCATTAAATCTAGAATAAGTAGGTCAGGGTTATGTCTTTTTACCCAGCCAATCACTTCTAGGCCATTATCAATGATGTGAGTTTGAAACCCTGCTTGCGTGAGGTATTCACATAAAACGATAGCCAGTGATGGCTCATCTTCAACCACGAGTATTGTTTTTGCTGATTGTGTCATGGATTAATTATCCTTAATCGGAAGTGATATAGTTATTTTTAAGCCGCCAAGTTTAGAGTGCTGAGCACTGATATCGCCATGATGCATTTTGACGATGTTCTCACAAATCGATAAGCCTAAACCGGAACCGCCATTAGCACGGCTGCGAGATTTATCGACGCGATATAAGCGGTCAAATAGTTTGGGTAAGGCGCCATCGGGTACGGCAGGCGCACTGTCTTCAATCGTTAATACTATCGTGTCAGGTGTCTGCTGCAGGTTAATATGTATTTGCCCATTGGGGTTAGTATAGCGATAACTGTTTTCAAACAAATTACCAATTAACTGTGCGATTGATTTGGCATCTGCGTGTAATAGCGTGCACTGGTTATGATCGTATAAACGCTCTATCGCAATGTGTTTATCTGCTAAACGCACCTCATTTTGGTTGGCAATATTACTGATGATATTAGTGATATCGACTTTGTGAGTCGTATCGATAAGCACGCCACTATCAGAGAGAGACAGTGAATATAAGTCATCCACCAACCGAGTCAGGGTCATGACTTGATCGTGCAATGATCTGATGTATTTAGGCTCAGGTTTGCGGATACCGTCTTCAATGGCCTCTATTTCACTGAGTAAAACGGCAATTGGTGTACGTAGCTCGTGAGATATATCTGATAACCACTGTTCTCGAGAATGCTTTTGGGTCTTGAGTGTGGTGGTGAGCAGATTAAAGGCGAGTGATAATTCGGCCAATTCATCTTTGCCACGAACATCAATTTGATAATCAAAGTTACCGTTTGATAATGATTTTGCCGCGCTATCTAGGTTTTTCAATGGTTTTAAAAAATGGCGTACTAATAAGGCAGCAACAATAAATGAAAACAAAGCGGCCCAAGCGGCAATCCAATAAAAGTTGTCTAACTGTTGACGTAGAAAGCGCTCGGCAAGCCGGCCTTTGATACTTTCTCGTTGTATCACCGATAACCAACCGACGGTTCTGTTGTTATTAATCACCGGGATCTTGGTGATCTGAATATTATTATGTAAACGGCGTAAGTTCTTCGGGTTACCGATAATCGATTTACCGCTTTTATTGAGTAAGTTTAAACGCGCTTCAAGGCGATTAAAGCTGGGCTTGTAGTCTTTCCGTTCAGGGTGATTTTTAGACGGACTCGGGTGCTCGCCAATATTTTGTAGTAATTGTGCCCACAGCTTTGGCTCTCGCTGGATCTCTTTCCAGTCTTTTTGAGGTGAATAATAATCACTTATCCGCTCAGCTAGGGTTTCAATTTTTTCAATTTCACTTTGGTTTAAGTAACTTTGTAAGCCGTTTTGAAAGCTATTATTTATCAACAATGCCATACCAGCCATCATAATTAAGCTAATTAACATCAGAGAAATAAACAATTTATGGAAAATGGTTAAACGCATTTAAGTGACCTTTAAAGGAGGAATCAAGATTATTATATGCGTTAGTGGCTGGCTGTGGAAAGTAAAATGTCATTACCCTTACTCGTTCATGTTCAATAAATGAATAAAGCCCATGCAAGGATGGGCTTTAAGTTCGTGCAGATGAAGTGAGCTAATCAAGATTAAGTGTGATGGTATTACCGTTGAGAAGAACCTCACTGTAAGTGGTTGTCGCATTTTGTAATGATACAACTTCGGCAAGTAATTTTTGTTGTTGTTTTAAAATGTAAATTTGCCCTGAATAACTGCAAGTATCAGAATTTATTTGTATTACTTTACCACTGGGGGCTGGAGTAAAGGTAGGACCAGGTAATGTATCGTAGTCTTTATAAATATTAATGTTACAGGGCTGAGCACTATTGGAGGTTATCTGTAATTGCATCGTTGTTGATGCTCGATAATTTAACGTACTTGGTGCACTCACATTGAATAAACTATTGTCATTACTTGCTGTTGGAATAAAGCTGTCTTCATTCTCACTCAATACTTGTTTAGGCCCATCGATAGTTGGAGCAGCGGCCACTGGCGCGTTTCCTGATGGCGAATCACTGCCGCCACAACCTGTAATTGATATTGTCATCACAGTACAGATAAGTAATTGTTGTTTAAAATTCATCGCGATACCTACTGATATGTTTTATTTATAATGGGGTGATTAAACCAATCAAGATTTTGTTGCCCACCACTGAGAATGAAGTTAATAAAGTCTGGATAAGCAATAGAAATATCTGTGCCTTCATACGCTGGAGTCCATTGACTACCGACTTCTATCGCCCAAGGTAAATTACGTACATCTCTATAAGTTCGAGATGGGGTTTGTGAAGTATCATCATGTTGACCAAAAAGTTCGGTGCTACCAAGATCGGTAATGGGTTTATCAGCTAAATGCACTTCAAAAGCGCGACCAGGCATCGTGCTGCCGTAGAAGTCATTACGACTGCGATTTTCACTGCCAAAGATGAAAGGGTCTAATGGCATGTCTGGCATTGCAGATAGATCAAGCGGTGTCACTAGTGGAATGGTAATATCGAATGTGAACAGATCGCTATTTTCGCAGCCCAGCTCTGTACGATAGAAACTTAAGCCACAGTTACTTTTTAGAAAAGTATGCTTTAGATTTTTGGTAATAATCACCACCGCATTACTTTGGCCTTGCTCTAATGGTGCCTCATTTTGTAATTCAAGACCATTATGACGGAGTTTAATAAGTCCTTCATTTACTTGTGAACGTGCGATCCCGGGCAATTGTATGGCAAAGCCATTGGAATAATCGGCTCCATAGGCGGCGAGTTGTCCAGATACATCGATCCTGACCACTTTATTGTTTTGGATGACTTGTGATACGCGATAGTAAATTAATACATCATTAAAATCATAGTCACCGACTTCTGGCCACATATCTTCATAGGCAATAGTGACAAAATCATTTTGGCTTGGGTAATGTAAATAAGTTGTATTGGCTGCGCTGATATTGATTTGGTAATCTTCGACTTCGCCATACACATACCCGCCATTATTACTGGCATTTTCAACATTACCGACGCGGAAGCGTGACCAACTTGCGCCTGCACTCGCATCATCCGGTACTCGGAAAAGTACATCATGACTACCGGGTAATAGTTGTAATCCACTGATGGCATGTTCGTTAGCATCATTGAAATCACCATCACGGTTCCAATCAAACCACGCGTTGAGGTAACTTATTGCTTCACCACCGATGACAATATTGACTTGACCATCTAATCCCGGGATCAGACTGGTTTTAAATATCACCCCGTCTTCATCATTAATACTGACACTTTCATCTGAGCTTGGATAAATTCTGGCATCGGATTCGGCATCAACACTCGAGCCTAAAAAGTAATTGTGGTAGTTAATTAAATGACGCGCCCCATTATTCGCCAGTGTCGTGCCGTAAGAGTCTGGAGCATCTCCGTAATCGGTATTAGAAGATACCACTGGGGCACTTGCACAGCGAGCGCCATCATTGCTGTTGGTCGGTGCCGCTTTGGCAAAGTACACAGTAGCACCCGAAATATTATTCGGATCAGTAATATCGGTACGATAAACATTACCGTCATTGTTACGGACGAAATAAAAATTACCTGAAATATCGAAATAAGCTGCACCAAACGCACTGCCGGGCGCGGTGAATCCTGTGTTTGCGACAACGCTAGCTGAACCATCTGTTGGGTTTATACGATAGAGATCACCACTGGCACTTTCCACGGCATAAATGTTGCCATCGATGGGATGAAAGGCAAAGTCGGCAATCCCCATACTTTGGTTTGCACCATCGATTTTTTTGATCGTCAGGTATTCGGGATCGCTAGCATCTAAGGTTGTATAGAAAAGTCCGGTATTTTTACGGTAAAAATAATATTTATTATTACTAATATCACCGACATAAAAATTATTGGCTGGGGGATTTGTGAAAGGTAATACAGTGCCTTTAAAATCACGGTCGAATTGGACTAACGCAAGTTGTTGCTTATTAAAACCGTAAATAAAACGGTCAGCTTCGTTGAAGGCGATAGCATTAATTGTATCAGTACCTAGGCTGTCATCCACTTGTATTGTTTTTACTGCACCTGTTGATAAATCGACAGACTTATAATGAGTCGCATTATTGTTGTATTGAGATAAAAAAGCCTCGGTAGGGCAGAGATCAAAAGGCGCAGCGTAGAGTGAATTCGGTGCTGCTACATAGAATAATAACGAGACGAATATATAACGTACGTAGGAAAATTTAATCATATCTTCATTCCTCAGTCCTTGGAAGCGCATTTTGATGTGTGTCTTGTTTGTAATGCATATCTTAAGCCAATCATCTTTATCTTTAAAAACAGTCTGTTATGTTTTTGCTTTAGAGTTTGCTCGCAAATTGCAATGCATAATGCAAATCAATTTGTAGATATTGCAATGCCATAGGCGTCGCTATAGGTAAGGAAAGTTCACTGACAACGACATTATTAATACATTAATGCTGGAGTTTGCTAGCTAGATCACATTGGTCAATTAGCCTCATTGTTCCTGTTTAAGGTGGCTAAAATGGACTTTAATCGCGATAAACATGATCGAGATAACACTCTATTTTAGCTGTAGCTTTAACAATCCTTTAAATACGCCCTAGTTAAGTGATCTGACTCATAAAAAAAAGCACTTACGTTTTTCTCAGCCTTTTTAATCCTCCTCAAATTAAGTGGGGGTGGAGGAGGTCGGATATTTAAAAAATCCTTAGTATGAATTTGTCTTCAAGGCTGTAGCAATGTGATTACCGCCTTAAAAAATGAAACCAAACTCTTTCAAGGATTTAGAAAATATGAAAAATTTAAATCGTGTTGCTATTGCTGTTTCTGCAGCATTACTTACTTCTGCTGCTGGCGCTGTTGATTTTAACGGTTACATGCGAGCTGGTACTGGCCTTAGTGGTAATAATGGTGAAAATATCAGTTTTGAAAAAAATAAAATTGGCCGTTTAGGTAATGAGAATGATCTTTACGCAGAGTTTGGTTTCCGCCAAGAATTACCAAAAATAGAAGGTATGGAAGATCAGAAGTGGGTTGTTGATGCCATGATAGCGCAGGGTAATTCAGGTAATAATGGTTGGGAAGACGGCGACTTCAATGTTGCGCAATTTAATGTGCAAGCGACAGGTTTGATTGCTAGTGATAAAGAAGCGACGCTGTGGGCGGGTAAGCGTTATTACCAACGTAAAGATATTCACATTACCGATTTCTACTATCTAAATACGTCAGCGGGTGCTGGTGGTGGTATTGAAAATCTAAGTGTTGGTCCTGGTAAACTATCTGCTGCTTGGATGTTAGATGAAGGTACTCAAGAGACTGCCAATGGTATACCACAAGCTGGTGCACCTTCATGGGCTAACGATACTCAAGTAAACGGTAATATTTTTGATGTGCGTTATTCAGGTCTTAACTTATGGAACAATGCGACATTAGAGCTGGCTGGTGTATATAACTTTGCTAATGAAAAAGAAAAGCAAACGATCACCGCGGACGATGGTGTTATGTTAACCGCTATTTTACAACAAGGTTTAAGTAACGGCTTTAACCAAACCGTATTGCAATATGGTACTAGCTCTTATGGTGCACAAATGGCTGACTTAGGCAGTGGTGCTTGGTTTGACCGTTCTGGAGAACAAAATGATGCTAATGGTTATCGTGTGATTAACTGGGGTGTGATGAGCTTTGGCGATAAAATCGAAGTTGGTCATCAGCTAATGTATGCAGCATCAACGGATGCATCATACGGCGATGGTATTACTGGCAGTTCGGTTAAAGTTAAGGGGGATCATAGCTTGATGAGTGCTGTTGTTCGTCCTATGTACAAGTGGAATCAAAATATGAAAACCATCTTAGAATTGGGCGTGTTCTCTGAGTCATATGATGGCCGTGATGATAAAGGTGGTAGCAAAGCGACTATCGCGCAAGCATGGTCGATGGGTGATAGTTTCTGGGCTCGACCTGAGTTACGTGTATTTGCATCATATATAACTGATGATGAAGGAACGACTCTAGGATCAAGTAAAGGCGATAGCGACTACTCTATCGGTATGCAAGTTGAAGCTTGGTTCTAACCTCTCACAAATCGCTTCTATGCGTTATACTTAAAATGCAAGATAGTTAAAGGGGATAATTTTTGTTTGCAGCAAAAACCCTGAATAATAAAGATGCCTAACAGTGAAAGCTGTTAGGTATTTTTTTGGCTAAATTGACTGGCTAGTGCTATCGCTAGGTAACCATGTGTTAAGCGCCTTACTTAGTCGTTCTGGAGAAATAGGTTTAGTGATATAATCATCCATGCCAGCGGCAAGGCATTTCTCTCGGTCGCCCTGCATCGCATTGGCTGTCATGGCGATGATAGGAATTTTATGGTTCATCTTTGTCTGAAAACTGCGAATCAGTGTGACTGCCTCGTAACCATCCATTATCGGCATTTGGCAATCCATTAGCACTAAGTCGTAAGTTTTGCTTTCAAGCGCATGCACAGCTTCTTGGCCGTTATTGACGACATCTGCGAAAAAGCCTAATTTTTTCAGGACCCCCGTTGCAACCAGTTGGTTAGTAAGGCTATCTTCGGCAAGTAAAATACGAACATTTTTACGCGTAGTTGGTGGTATTGGATATTCGGTAACGGCTGTTGTTATCATGTTTAATTGTGTTTGTGATGGCGCTTGTGCTTTGGCAAAGCGAGCAGTAAACCAGAATTCAGCCCCTTTACCTTCTTCGCTGATAATTCCAATTTCCCCTCCCATCAATTCGGATAATTGTTTTGATATAGAAAGGCCCAAACCGGAACCGCCATATTTGCGAGTCGTCGATGAATCTACCTGGGTGAATTTATCGAACAGTCGCTTTTGTCGATCTTCAGGTATACCTATACCAGTATCTTTTATTGAAAATCGAAGTTCCATTTCATTTTCTGTTGCTGATAATAAGGTGACCAAAATAATAACTTTGCCCTTCGAGGTAAACTTAATCGCATTGCCTAGTAGATTCGTTAATACCTGTCTTAAGCGTTCAGGGTCACCTTGAGCGTATATCGGCACTTGGGAGGCTATCTCGCAGTTAAACTCTAAGCCTTCGGCTTGAACTTGCTGAGAGTGCAGAGTACATAAATTATGAATTATTGCGTGTAAATCAAAATCGATGATTTCTAAATCCAGCTGACCCGCTTCAATCTTGGAAAAGTCGAGAATATCGTTAATGAGGCTCAGTAATGATTCGCCGCTGGCGCGAGCTATTTGTGCATAGTGGCGCTGTTCGTCCTTGAGCTGTGTATCTAGCAGTAAATCGAGCATTCCGATAACACCATTCATAGGTGTGCGGATCTCGTGGCTCATATTAGCGAGAAACTCACTTTTGGCGCTGTTCGATTCCTCGGCTTTTTTCGCAAGTATGCTCGTGGTGACAATATTCTCGAGCAGTTCTTCATTCATACCGCTGATTTTCTTCGCCATTATGTTGGCACGGGTCTTCTCATTACTTGCCTGTAGTGCAGATTGCATAGCTTCATTTTTGCTGATGAGTAGTGATTCTTGGCTATTTAAAATATTGTTGCGCATGATATTAAAATTTTCGGTTAGCTGACCAATTTCATCCTTTGAAACGGGCGGTAAACTAATGTCAAAATTACCGTTGGCCAATTCCTTAGTCGCTTGTTTTAGTTTTAATATTGGCAATTGGATTAATTGGTTCTGCATAAACAATTCAATGCATATAATGAGCAGCATCATTAGGATTAAAAAAATTTTAAGTTCCAAAATACGCCGTTCGGTAAACTCGTGTTTGGCGGCCCAATCGATGTGTAGTGTAAGATATCCTACAGTAATATCTTCATTTACCAATGGATAATCAATCTTAATATGGTTGGCATGTTGTTCTGACAGGGCGACTTCATTTGATGAAAAAAGTGGATACTTTTGTTTTCTATCAGCGTCGTATAATGTTAGGTGTGCCCAGTTTTGTTGGTGTAATTGTTTTTGATAATCTAATGATGAAAACAAGGTTGCAAAGTCATTCGCGATTAAATATCTAATCACATCGTTTTCTATAGATTTGATTCCATTTTGCATTTGTTCTCTAAAATCAGCACGCGCATAATTAAATAATTTTGGCGCCCAATACCATTGAATTACACTCGTGAAAATACAAAAACCAACAATGACAGGGACCATTAGCTTTAATTTAATGCTCATTTAGGCCCTTACTTTGGTTGGATGTGAAATCTATCTAAGTTCATGTTTTTTTAAATGGTCCATAATCTATCATAGTGGCAATGGTTACTTGTTGCATAGGAACGCCTTGCAGTAATAAGCGTAACTGAAATGAGAACATGCAAACTTCCTTTTATCGATGACATGCCATTAATTGTAGTAATCGAATTTATAATCACCTCTATATTGTCGATGTGATAAAACTCATCGTCATAAGGTATTAGGGCGTAACAATGAAGTATTGTAGAGGTAAGTCAAAGTGACCAAAATTATGCACAATTAAATCTATATGGCAGCGGTCGTTACGTCTTATATTTCTTGTTCATCGAGGGCACTGAAAATAAGAGAGTAAATAGTGAGGATAATAATTAAGATGTCGAGATGACTTAATTAAATACAAGGGGTAATAGCCAATACCTTGCATATTGGCTAAGTTGATTGAAGCGTCTGAAACCCTATAAATAATTAACTGGTTGTTTCTTTATACAAACGCTGGCAGGCTTGACCATCTTTATGGAACAAGTGGCAGCGATGTGCAGGAATACCAATATCTAATTTCTCGCCAGCTTCAATTGATAGCGTATCAGCAACACGATAAATCACATCTTCATCACTGCCTTCAATGTGTAAATAAACTTGGGTTTCATTACCCAATTTTTCAACCACAATAGTTTCACCGGCAATCACGATATCAGCTTGTTCAACTGAGACTAAATGCTCAGGGCGAATACCTAGGGTCATTTCATCACCCGCGTTAACCGTTTTACCATCAACAGGGATCCAGGTACTCTGGCAATTCGGTAGCAGTACTTCGACACGGTCAGCTTCAGTCGCTTGAATATTGACGTTAATAAAATTCATTTTTGGTGAGCCAATAAAACCAGCGACAAAAATATTTTTCGGATAATGATAAATATCGAGCGGGGCGCCGACTTGCGCCACATTACCACCGTCGAGTACTACGATCTTATCGGCCATAGTCATCGCTTCAACTTGATCATGTGTTACGTAGATCATGGTGCAGCCTAATTGCTTGTGCAGCTTGGCTAATTCAATACGCATTTTTACCCGTAATGCAGCATCTAAATTTGATAATGGTTCATCTAACAAAAATACTTCTGGTTGTGATACTAACGTACGACCAATCGCCACACGTTGACGTTGTCCACCAGATAATGATTTTGGTTTACGATCTAATAATGGCGTTAATTGCAGAATATCTGCCGCATGTTTCACGCGATCTTTAATTAACTGTTTATCTGCTTTTGCTAATTTTAAGCCAAACGACATGTTATCGGTTAAATCTAAGTGTGGGTAAAGCGCATAAGATTGAAATACCATGCCGACACCACGTTTAGAGGGTTCGACATCGTTCATGCGTTTGCCACCAATAAATAAATCACCCGAGGTGATATCTTCAAGCCCAGCAATACAACGTAACAGAGTTGACTTACCGCAACCTGACGGACCAACGAAAACGACAAATTCACCATCGTTTATTTCTAGATCTACGTTTTTAGAAATCAGTACATCATCATAGGCTTTACATACATTGTTTAACGTGACAGTTGCCATCTCGCGAGTCCTTTTTATGACTAATTAGAATATCTTACACAGCATTCTTCGATGTTGATAGTGTGTTTTATACAGGTCTTAACTGCATCATCCTTGAGAAAGATTTTTAGGGGGGAGTAGATAGGAGGAGTGCATAGATCACATTTTATTGATGGTTGCTTTATTATCACTCTAAATAGGTAATTTATTGCGCATTAGTGTGCGAGTCATCGCATTTTTATCGCCTTTATTAATCAACTAAGTAAAATATATTGTTCAAGTTCACGCTTTTGGATTTGCGGGTGCTAGGCGTAGGGTAAAGGATGATGTTGGTAATGACTTTTTGTATGACTATACCATCCAACACAGACAGCTTGTCTGGTAAGTTTGAACGCTAATTTAATAAGGATATAAAGTGATGAGAAAAACCTTAACGGCAGTTGCACTACTAACTGCAATGAACTCTTTTTCTGCCTTTGCTGCTATTGAAGAAGGCCAGTTAACGATTTGGATTAACGGTGACAAAGGTTACAACGGTCTTGCTGAAGTTGGTAAACAGTTTGAAGCTGATACTGGCATCAAGGTGACTGTCGCACATCCAGATAGCTTACAAGACAAGTTTCCACAAGTCGCGGCTACAGGCGATGGTCCTGATATCGTATTTTGGGCACATGATCGTTTTGGTGGTTATGCGCAAGCCGGTTTATTAGCTGAAGTTAAACCATCGAAAGAATTAAAAGATAGCATGATCGACTTTACGTGGGATGCGGTTAAATACAATGGTAAATATATCGGTTACCCAGTCGCGGTTGAATCGTTATCACTTATCTATAATAAAGATTTAGTTAAAACGCCACCGAAGAATTGGGAAGATATCGCTGCATTAGATAAGCAGCTTAAAACCCAGGGTAAATCTGCGATCATGTGGAACTTAAAAGAACCGTACTTCACTTGGCCTCTGATGGCTGCTGACGGTGGTTATGCGTTTAAAACCAATGCGACGGGTTATGATGTTAAAGATGCTGGTGTGAATAACGCGGGCGTTAAAGGTAGCATGGCGTTAGTACAAAAACTATTAACGGATAACGTCATTTCTCCTGATATGGATTACTCGGTATCTGAGTCTGAATTTATCAAAGGCAATGTGGCGATGACGATCAATGGCCCGTGGGCATGGGGTAACGTTGATAAATCGGAAATAAACTATGGTGTTGCACAATTACCGAAGTTTAATGGTAGTCACTCTAAACCGTTTGTGGGTGTATTAACGGCGGGTATCAGCACGGCGTCGCCAAACAAAGATTTAGCCGTTGAGTTTATCGAAAACTACTTATTGACTGATGAAGGTCTGGCTAAAGTGAACAGTGACAAGCCATTAGGTGCTGTGGCATTGACATCATACCAAGAGCAGTTAGCGACAGATAGCCGTATTGCGGCAACAATGGACAATGCAATGAACGGTGAAGTAATGCCGAACATCCCACAGATGAATGCATTCTGGGGCGCAACTAAAAATGCCATCATTAACATTGTCGATGGTCGTCAATCGATTGATGCGGCATTAAGTGATGCAGAAAAGCAGATGACTAAATAGGCTTTAAGCCCTTTTTGTTTAAGTCTTCTTTGTTTTAATACTCTCTGTTTAGTACTTTTGTTTTAATCATCGGAAGTACTGAGATAAGAGGAGGGGTCATCTCTCCTCTTGCTGTTTATTAGGTAGGTTCTTCCATGCAGACTGTTAAAGTAGCTGAAATTCTGGGTGATGATACACCAGACTCTCAACAGACTCCCGACCAAGTCAATTCTCGATTTATTTCTCCGCATTTTATTAAATGGTGCACCCTGATCCTGATTGGGTTAATGAATGGTTATGCGTCAATATTGATGTACTCACGTGGTGAGACGTCATTTGCTGTATTAACCTTGATATTAACTTCGTTAGCCTTGTATATTTTTGGTAGTAAAAAGACTTATGCACACCGTTATATTTACCCTGGTGTCGCGGGCATGATCTTGTTTATTATTTTCCCTCTGGTCTACACGGTTGGTATCGCCTTTACCAATTACAGTGCTACTAATCAGCTGTCTTTTGAACGAGCTCAATCTGTCCTGCTTGATAATACCTATCAAAGTGGTGACAGCTATAAATTCGAGTTGTATCGCAGTGAAAATGGTTATCGTCTGGCAGTGAAAGACGGTGCGCAATTATTAGTGACTGATGAAATTAATTTAACCAAGCCAGAAAGCTTACGCTTAACGCTTAATGCCACTGATGCAGTTATCGGTAGCAAAGCGAAAATAAAAGACATTATCAAAAACCGTTCGACGTTAAATACGGTTGATTTGGTATTACCAAACGGTAACGAAATTCGCATGAGCGGGTTACGTAAATTTGCCGCAGTACAACCGCTTTATCGTGTTGAAAGCGATGGTACGACATTAGTTAATAATAAAGATAATACGGTATTGATTCCCAATATGGATACTGGTTTTTATCAGACTATCGATGCGGAAGGTAACTATATTGGCGATCCGTTAGCGCCTGGTTTTACTGTGGTGATCGGCACCGCTAACTTTGAACGTATTTGGCAAGATGATGGTATTAAAGAGCCTTTCATCAGTATTTTCTTTTGGACGATTATTTTCTCTGGTTTGTCAGTTATCGCAACTGTGGTCATCGGACTGGTATTGGCAAGTATCGTGCAGTGGGAAGCGTTACGCGGCCGTGCTGTCTACCGCATGCTGTTAATTTTACCTTACGCGGTACCGTCATTTATTTCTATCCTGATCTTTAAAGGTTTATTTAACCAAAGCTTTGGTGAAATTAATATGGTGTTAGAGGCGATGTTTGGGCTGTCACCAAGCTGGTTCTCGGATCCTATCTCTGCCAAGGCCATGGTATTGATGGTGAATATTTGGTTAGGTTTCCCGTACATGATGATCTTAAGCATGGGTATGTTGAAATCCATCCCAGATGATTTATATGAAGCATCGGCGCTTGATGGTGCTGGGCCGCTGCAGAACTTCAAAAACATTACTTTCCCAATGATGATGAAACCATTGTTACCGTTAATGATTGCCAGCTTCTCGTTTAACTTTAATAACTTTGTATTGATTCAGCTGTTAACACAAGGCGGACCAAACATGATTGGTACCAGTGAGCCTGCAGGTTATACCGACTTGTTAGTGAACTACACCTATCGCATCGCCTTTGAAGGTGCTGGTGGTCAAGACTTTGGTTTAGCCAGTGCAATTACGACGCTTATCTTCTTGTTAGTGGGTGGTTTAGCACTCTTTAACTTACGTTTTACCAAGTTGTCAGAGAAGTAACAGACAACAATAACAAACAGAATAGAAGGAATAACAGTATGGCTATGGTACAAGGGAAATCATTAAAATATCGTGTGTGGGCTGCCCATTTGGCGCTCTGTGCGTTACTGGTAGTGATTATATTCCCATTGGTTATGGTAGTGGCAATTTCGTTGCGTGAAGGTAACTTTGCCACGGGTGGTATTATCCCCACATCACCGACATTAGATCACTGGCGTTTAGCGTTAGGCTTCTCGGTAACGAATGCCGATGGCAGTATTACACCACCGCCATTCCCTGTGTTGTTGTGGTTGTGGAACTCGGTAAAAGTCGCGGCGATATCGTCGGTGATGATTGTAGCGCTATCAACTACATCGGCTTATGCGTTTGCACGTTTACGCTTCGGCGGTAAAGACACTATCTTAAAAGCGATGATGATCTTCCAAATGTTCCCTGCTGTATTAGCGCTGGTGGCTTTGTATGCTTTGTTCGATAAGTTAGGTCAGTATGTGCCGTTCTTGGGACTGAATACCCACGGCGGCCTGATCTTTGCGTATCTGGGTGGCATTGCACTGCATGTATGGACAATTAAAGGCTACTTCGAATCGATTGACGGTTCATTAGAAGAAGCGGCTGCACTGGATGGTGCGACGCCTTGGCAAGCATTCCGTTTGGTGCTGTTGCCATTGTCTGTGCCAATTCTGGCGGTGGTATTTATCCTCGCGTTCATTGCGGCGGTAACCGAAGTGCCAGTGGCCTCGTTACTATTGTCTGATGTGAATAACTATACATTAGCGGTTGGTATGCAGCAGTACTTGTATCCACAAAACTACCTGTGGGGTGACTTTGCAGCTGCTGCCGTGTTATCCGCATTACCTATCACTGCGGTGTTCCTAGTGGCACAGCGTTGGTTAGTTGGTGGTTTAACGTCAGGTGGTGTGAAAGGTTAGCTCGCTAATAACGTCATAAAGTAAGTAATTATAAGTGTCGTTACGAACCTGTATGGCAGGTACAGTTAGCTTGTAACGATACTTGTATAATTTAAGCCAGTAGATGATGTTTCTTTGTTGAAAGAAGCGTTGTCCGCTGGCTTTGTTGTTTGTGAAGTGAATTTGGAAATGAGACATGCTATTAACGTATTTCAGCGAGCTTTCTCTGGCAAAATCTGGAAGCAATTACTATTGGCTAGTTTAATCACTCTAACAAGGTTTTACACTGAAGTGGCTTTGCATACAGGTATAATGAAATCTAGTCTAATCTAATTATGTTTTTCTAAACATCGGTGGTTTATATTAGCAAACAGTCTCAATTTTATTTTTGTTAAATATAAGGTGTTGAAATATAAAGCTTCTATACTTTATCAAATTGACTTATAGAGAACCCTATAAATAAAAGTCTTAATTTTGCGGAACGGAATACTTAAATCCAGACTACCATTAACCTATTAATACATTGATTGTAAAAGCAACTTAAGATGTTTTTATTTGATTTTTACAGCATTTTAAGAAAGTACTTATAAAGACGTCTGTATAATAAGGCAATAGGGAGTTTTGCACATGTTGAATGCTTTTACTCAATTTATAGAGTCCTCTTTTGAGTTTATCTGGTCTCTGCTGCTCTTCGTGTTGGAATACCCATTGATGCCTAATCAGCGTATTTTCTGGCTGTATATGCTCAGTTCCAGCATTCTGGCCTTCTATGTCTTTTATGTAAGTATCCGGCTAGATCCATCACATAGATCATCTCTCAAGGCATTTATCCGTTTTCTACTCCCAAAGGATATTTGGCTCAATTCATCTGCTTGGCTCGATGTTAGATATTTCTTTTTTCACCAGATATTTCGCCTGATTATCTACGGTGCGTTTCTGGCCGGAGTGCTTAATCTGACCTTTCAGGTTATTACTGGTAGGGCAGACCTGATTGGGGGAAATGCGCTGAATTTTGATTCAAACATTACAACTGTTGTGATATCAGTGATATATATGTTTGTTCTTGTCGCCTTTGTGGATTTAGTGTCCTATGGTATCCATTATCTACAGCATAAAATACCGTTCTTATGGGCCTTCCATAAAGTGCACCATAGCCTGGAGGTTATGCATCCTTTGTCCAATTACCGTGAACATCCAATCGACAATATTGTCTATGCAATAGGTACCGGTGCGGCTCATGGGCTGCTTATGGGGTTAGCCAGTAATCTGTTTGGCTACGTGCCTAGTGCACCTCAGGTTCTGGGGGTTCCCCTGCTGATATTTGCCTTTAATATCTTGGGCTATAATTTGAGGCACTCTCATGTGTGGTTACGCTGGCCGGGACAGTGGTCGATGTTGTTTGCATCACCTGCGCATCATCATATCCACCACAGCTGCCACCCTGATCATATTGATAAGAACTTCGCTTTTATATTTCCTTTCTGGGATGTTCTGTTTCGCACTTATCACCTACCAGAAACAAACAAAGATGTCCGTTTCGGAATATCAATGCATTACGCGAGTGAATACAAAAGCTGTATGGGCATCTACTTTATTCCCTTTAGAGACGCTTTGGCACCGATTTCCAAAAGGCTAAAACGCATTTTCAAGAAAATCGTTATCATTTTTTACAGCCAAAGATAGCTATTTATAACTTCCGTCTTATCGACATCTCTCATAATATTTTTCATAATTATGTCCTCTAATTAAATAATGAGGCTATTAAATTACATATAAGTAACCTTATATATATGGTTACTTTATTTATTCCGCTAGATTGTTTACATTAACGCCCTTCAGCAAGCTCACGCATAACACGTCATAAGCACAGAGAATGGTTGTAATAAACAATGAATAGACAACAAGCACTACAACAGATTATAAGCTTTGGTGAAGAACGCGATGCTGCGGTTAGCGCATTGGCTAAATTTGGCTGGGATCCGAGTTTTGAAGTGATTAGTGTCGATAGTCACGCGCTGATGATCGTATTAACTAAGTATATGTCAGGTGATATCGACGCCGATGATTTAGAACTTTGGGCTAACTTTATAGAATGTCGAGATGAACTAGAATGCAGCGATATTGAAGGTTATATCTACGCGTTAGCAGACCCTGAACAGATGGGCGGCATTAGCCTAGATAATATAGAAAAGATGCTAACAGTACTTTGTTAAGAGCGCTTGTTAACAGTACTCGGGTTAAACCCGAGCTGATGGCGGTGTTCAAATAGCCTGCTAGCATCTAAGTTTTCACTGATTAGCGTTAATAACCAATCATCTTCAATAAGTTTTCAGCGGTTTCAATTGCCTCCCTACGGTTAGCAATATTCAATTTTTGATACAGATTGCGAATATGGGTTTTGATGGTCGTTGAGGCGACATCTAATTCTATCGAGATCTGTTCATTGCTGTAACGTGAGTAAATCAAGCCAAGTACTTGCCACTCTCGATGAGTCAGTGGACTGGTGCGGATCAACTCAGGCACATCTTGATTGTTCAATAGCTTATGCACAAAGTCCTTATCAAAAAAAATTGCTCGGTTGTGACGTTTTATCGACATTTCAGCGAGTAATTTCTCAGCACGATAGCGTTCTAATTCCGCCATATTACCTTGTTTTAATAGGCTGTTAAGTAATTCTGCAATCACTTTAGCATCAATCAAAAAGTCACAAATAGAGCTGGTGCTATTAGCCATAGTCAATGCGGTTTGTAATTTATCTAACGCTTGAGCTTGCTTGCCTGCTTGACTGTAAACTACGGCTTCTAACGTGGCGTTTTTTTGTTGTTCGAAGGCCAGTTTATGTTGCGTAGCAGCCTGCTGTAAATGCGCTAACGTTTGCAATGCTTGGCTGTAATTCTCTGTCAGCAAGTAAGCACGGGCGATATTACGACCGTGACTCTGGGTAAAGTGATTACAGGCGTTGTCAGCAACAGGTTGGCTTTGTTGTAACCATATTTCTACAGCGTTAGTCATTCCTTTCGCTTGCCAGTACAACAATTGAGAGAAGTTAACATTGGCGATCCAATCTGCATGGTAATCAGACTGGTCGATAAGCTCACCACACAAGTCGATGTAACGACCGGCTTTATCCAGTTCACCACGAGATATATGTACGCGCGCTAAGATAGCATACGATTGTAGGTATTTAGATTGGCAATATTTCGGTAATACATTTAAGCCTTTATGTGCATATTCTTCTGCTAGGTCTAAATGATTCCAGCGCCAGTAAATTTGGCTGCGGATACGTTGTAAAAATTCATACAAAGGCAATTGTTGTAAGTGCTGTTTGTCAGCCAGTTGATCGGCGCTATCGAGTAATTCAAACGCCGATTGGATATGACCTTGGGCAATTAAAATTTCGCTTTGTTGTAACAGCGACCATAACGCTTGCGGATAAACATGGTACTGACGAGCCATGCGCTCTGCTTGTTGCATCATAGATAACGCGCGATCTAAGTGACCGAGTACATGGTTAACTTCACCAATCACCGAGGTGGCGACAATGCGGCTACGGTAATTACTTGGGTCTAACTGTTCCAGCGCATTCTCTGCCAGTTGCAGTGCTAATTCTGGGTTGTTCTGGTTTATCGCGACTTGTGCGCGCAGGGCATTAAACTCGCCTTGTTGCGCTAAGGTAAGTTCGATATTACGTTGTGTTAATTCGATTAAGGCTTGCGCTAATAAATCACCCACTTGATCATAACTGTGCTGGCTTTGCGCTAACCAAGCGCGTAATAACGGCAGGCGCGGGCTTTGGTATAAGGTATCTGGTTGCAGCTTACTGATAGTCACTTCTAAGTTTTCTAATTCACCTTGGTTAAACATGTGCCAGCCGTGTGCTAATAAGATCTCTGCGGTTAGCGAACTGTCTTTAGCGCGTTGGGCATGAAACAGGGCTTGTTGAGGATTATCATGTTTTAACCAAGCACGCGCTGCATCTTTATGTAGCTGCTTACTGCTTTGGGCTAGCCTGGTATGGCGCTGGTGTTTTAAAAAATCAGCAAATAAATTATGGAAGCGATACCAGTTCTGTTCACCCTCAAGGGAATGCAGGAATAGCCCATGTTTATCTAATGATTCGAGTAAATTATTGGCTGCTTCATTATCAAAAAACTCAGTGATTAAGCTGGTATTGAAAATGGTAAAGACTGAGCACTGCATTAAAAATACTTGTAATGGTTCGTCTAATAAATCAAATACTTCTTCGGCTAAATAGTCCCATAAATGAGATTGTTTAATTTGTGATATCCACTCTGTCGATTCGGCGACACTGTGCTGCTTTTGTTTTACTTGCAGGGCGATTAGTTGTAATGCCGATGGCCAGCCTTCTATTTTTTCCTGTAATGTTTTAATCTCGGTATCGCCGAGGATAGAGCCAATACGCTGTTCAAAAAATTGCGCTATTTCTTGGTCATCAAATGCTAACAGTTCACTGTCTAGTTCAATGAGTAAGTCACGAATACGTAAATTCGCGGTGTTCAGCGGTGGTAGGGTACGGCTGGTCACAACTAGTGTGCAATTCGCGGGCATGTATTTTAGGAAAAAGCGTAAGCCTTCATGGATCTCATCATTATTAATGCAGTGATAATCATCTAATACCAGATAAAACTCACTTTGATAATTTGCTAGTTCGGCAAACAATTCACTGAATAAATTTGGCAGAGAACTGTATTGGCGACGCTCGGCCAATGCTTGTGAATTGAGGCAAGATTGTTCGGTGACTTTATTAATCGCTTGAATAAAATAATTCACAAAGCGAAAGGTATCGTTATCGGTTTCATCGATATTAAACCAACCGACCTGACTGTGGTCTTTTAACCACTGGGCAGCCATGGTGGTTTTACCGTAACCTGCAGGAGAGCGAAATAAGACTAACTTATTAAATGCCGCTTCTTGGAGATGATCTAAAACCCGTGTGCGGGTGATCGAGTTGTGCAGGCGAGTCGGGCGATTTAATTTTGAATTGATCCACATAAGCTGTTCTTATTTTCCGAAGCTGAAGGCGATGTAGCGGCTTACTACTTTTGATTTAGTTGTTTTATTTAACTGTTTATTACATTTTTATTAATAACGATTAAATAATAACTAAGTAATGAGTAGATAATACCTACATGTGATAGGAAAAACGGTGATAAGCCTATTGTTTGTTTCACTTTGTTACATTTATATGACACAAAAAAGACATTAAAATCCCCTAATTCTGGTGATTAGGAGTAACGTATTATTATTTCAACAATATTTATAAGGTTATTAACATGACTTCAATGATATTTGCTAATTCTCAAGCCGCTATTCCACTGCAACGCGATCTCAGTTATGCACTCATGAATGAGCAAATCATGCTGCAACTGAATGAGGTTAATAATCTGATCATTGATGATCACTTTGCCGTTCTCCAGTTTCCGACGCAGCTGGAACAGGATGCTAAAATCCTCGGAGATGGGTTTCAGATGCTGGCGCAAACTGGCGGTCAGCTGAATAATCCGCAAGAGATTGGCCGTTGCGCCGATAATAATGGCAGTTATCGTCTATACCCTGAGCATGCAGCGAAGCGCTGTTATAATTATTTAGTCATTGAACAAACAGATGGGTTTACCTTATTTGGTTTTACCTCGTGTCATCGCTTTGCTGGTTATTTTGAGATCCAGCCACAGCAAGCAGGTATTAACATCGTTGCCTTTATCGATGGTGAACATACTCAGACGCAAGATTGGCGCAGTAAACAGATGGAATCTATCACTGTCATTAAAGGCACTGTGTTAGCCGATGTTTATGCTGATTATAGTGCTAAGATCCAATTGCAGCATCCACGTCGTCTGGGAGTCGCTATGGATGCGCCTATCGGTTGGTGTTCTTGGTATGCTTATTATGCTGAGGTAACAGAGCAACATATTTTGGATAATGTCGAGGTGATGTGCCACGGCCAATCAGAGTTGGAGTGGGTGCTGCTAGATGATGGTTATCAGGCTTTTATGGGAGATTGGTTAACGCCATCAGATAAATTCCCTCACGGCATTAAAAGCTTATTACAATCGATTAAAGCAACAGGAAAGAAACCTGCTATTTGGTTAGCGCCGTTTATCGCTCAAGCTGAATCTGAAGTATTTAAACAGCATCCTGATTGGTTTATTCGTCATGTTAATGGTGACTTGTTAAAAGCCGAAGATATTACTTATGGCGGCTGGCGCTGCACACCCTGGTATATCCTTGATACTTCCAATGTTGCAGTGCAAACACATTTAACCGCCGTTGTCCGCACTATGCAGCACGAGTGGGGCGTTGAGCTATTTAAGTTAGATGCAAATTATTGGGGTAGTTTACGCGGACAGCGATTGCAAAAAGGCATTACGGGAGTTGAAGCGTATCGTTTAGGCATGCAGGCGATTATTGACGGCGCGGGTGAGGCGTTAGTGCTTGGTTGTAATGCGCCGATGTGGCCGTCACTGGGGTTAGTCGATGCGATGCGGGTTTCTGATGATGTTGAACGTCGACCTGAGCGTTTTGAGCAAATAGCGAAAGAAACATTTAATCGCAGTTGGCAACATCGCCAATTATGGCAAATCGATCCTGATTGCATCACCTTAACCTCGTTAGTTGACCAAAGTACCGAGCAAGCGAACTATGAATTTCATCGCAATGTGATTTTGGCCGCTGGTGGCTTAACCTTATCCGGCGATCCTTTACCGCTATTAACGGAATTTGCTCGGAAAACATGGAGTAAGCTACTTACTCGTCAGCGCTTAAGTCAAGAGTCGGCACAGTTCCAATCGTTATCCAATCGCCACTGTATTTTAAAATTAGCGCATCAGTATGAATTGCACTGCTTGTTTAATTACGCCGATAGTGAGGCGGTTGAGCACACCCTGCAGGCTAGTGCCCCGGTGATGTGGCGAGACCTCTGGACTGGTGAGGCGTTACATCCGCGGCCAATCGCCAGCTTAACGGTAAAGCTGGATGCAGGACTAAGTAGTCGCGCGGTCATTATGTCGGCTGTTTCATAACCATTTTATTCATACTTTAAATTAAGACCTTAAGTTCATACCTTAAATAATGCACTTTTAATCTCTGGCGCTTGCTTAATTATTTGCTAATTAGGCAATCGCCAGAGATGTAACCAAAATAATAACGCGACTTGAATCACTGTAATCCACTCATTCTCCCCCATAAACTGCGAGCGTAATCACGTTGTCTCGTCGCTAGCCTAGAGCTCGGGTTATCTACGCCTAGGCTAATCGAAAACTAGTCCTAAACTACACCTAAATGACTCCTCCTTTAATTTATCGGCCTAGGAGGATGTTGGCATTTACACATTAAGGCAAGATTCATTTCATTGAACATTTATCTAATTTTAACTATTTAACCTTTAATAAAAACTTTAAACCTGCAGCATTGCATTAGGATGTAAGATGAAATCGACAGTAAATAAAAGCTTTGATAAAACAGCATTTCAAGCCGCCGTTAATCGATACCTAACGACAAAATTAGTCACTGTACCAGCGCAAGCAGATGCCCACACGTGGCGCTTAGCAATGGAATATGCACTAGCAGAAACAACCACAATGAACTTGTTGGCTACTGAGCAAGATCCGAAAATTAAAAATGCCCGTAGCGTTAATTACCTCTCTTTAGAATTTTTGATTGGCCGCTTGACTGGTAATAACCTGATCAGCATGAGCTTGTATGAACAAGTAACTGCAGCGATGGCTGAATTCGGGCAAAGCCTGACTGACTTATTAGAAGAAGAACGTGATCCTGCATTAGGTAACGGCGGTTTAGGTCGTCTGGCTGCTTGTTTCATGGACTCATTAGCAGCGGAAGAATACCCTGCGGTGGGTTATGGTTTACATTATGAATATGGTTTGTTTAAGCAAAGCTTTGATGACGGACGTCAACAAGAAGCGCCGGATGTATGGCGTGATGAAACGGGTTACCCTTGGGAAGTTATTCGTCCTGAATTAGCTCAAAAAGTCGGTTTTTATGGTCATGTTGAAGAATACACTGATAGTGATTTAATTAACCACCGCCGTTGGGTACCCGGTTTACAAGTAGAAGGTATGGCGTGGGACTTACCGATCGTTGGTTATAACAATAATTCGGTATATCCACTGCGTTTATGGGAATGTCGTGCGCCTGCCCCGTTTAACCTTGACCGTTTTGACGAAGGTAATTATGTTGCAGCGCAAGCGGGCAATATTCAAGCCGGTAACCTAACCAAGGTATTATATCCGAATGATAACCATGACAAAGGTAAAGAGCTGCGCCTAATGCAGCAGTATTTCCATTGCGCTTGTTCGGTTGCGGATATTTTACGTCGCCATAAAGCAGCGGGTCATGCCATCACTGACTTAGCTAAGTTAGAGTCTATTCAACTAAATGATACCCATCCGACAATTGCTATCCCTGAGCTATTGCGAATATTGCTCGATGAACATAAGTTAAGTTGGGATGACGCGTGGGCGATTAGCTCAAAAACGTTTGCTTATACCAACCATACCTTGTTACCTGAAGCACTAGAGACTTGGGGAGAAAACTTGATGATGACGTTATTACCACGTCACATGGAGATCATCTTTGATATTAACTTGTGTCTAATGGGCGCAGTTGCAGACAAATGGCCAAACGATTTAGATAAATTACGCAAGCTGTCTATTATCCAAGAAGGCAGCGACCGCCGCGTACGTATGGCGAACTTATGTGTTGCGAGTACCTATGCCGTAAACGGTGTTGCAGCGATGCACTCAGAGTTAGTTAAGCGTGATTTATTCCCTGAGTTTAATGAACTCTTCCCTGGTCGATTACATAATGTCACGAATGGTGTTACGCCACGTCGTTGGTTGAAGTTCTGCAATCCATTATTGTCAGATTTAATTAGCAGTAAAATTGGTAATGGCTGGATAAAAGATCTCGACCAGTTAACAAAATTAGAAAAATTTGCCGATGATAGTCAATTCCAAATTGATTTTATGCAAGTGAAAAAAGCCAACAAACAGCGCTTAGCGGATTGGGTTGCTGAGCATATGGATATCACCTTAAATCCTGATGCTATTTTTGATGTGCAGATTAAACGTCTGCATGAATATAAGCGCCAGCACCTTAATTTATTGCATATTTTGTCGCTGTATCACCGTTTAATTAACGATGCTGATTTCAGCATGCAGCCGCGAGTGTTTATTTTTGCTTCAAAAGCAGCGCCAGGATATGAGCTAGCTAAAGAAATTATCTTTGCAATTAACAAGGTGGCAGAAAAGATTAACAACGATCCGCGAATAGGTGATACCTTAAAAGTAGTATTTATGCCGGATTATCGTGTTAGCCTTGCCGAGATCATTATCCCAGCTGCTGATGTGTCAGAACAGATCTCAACAGCGGGTAAAGAAGCCTCTGGTACAGGTAATATGAAGATGGCGCTTAATGGTGCGTTGACGATTGGCACGATGGATGGTGCTAACGTAGAGATCCGTGAAGAAGTCGGTGACGACAACATCTTTATTTTTGGTCTTAATGTTGATGAAGTGCAAGCATTGCAGGCGCAAGGTTATAACGCCAATGACTATTATAATTCAGACCGATTACTGCGTGCATCGTTAGATTTATTACAAGGTGATGAATTTACGCCGGGTCAACCTGGCTTATTGAATGCCACACACCATAGCCTATTAGAAGGCGGTGACCCGTACCTTGTATTAGCTGACTTTGCTGATTATGTGCAAGCGCAAGCACGCATTGATAAGCAATATTGTAACCAGCAAGACTGGGCAAAAATGGCAATTTTAAACACAGCACGTAATGGTAAGTTCAGCTCTGATCGCAGTATTCGTGATTATGCTAACAACATCTGGCAACTAAACGCGGTTAGCCGTTAAGTATTCATGGAGGATAGAATGGAACAAAGTAATGTGCTGAAACAGGTTGCTGAACAAGCGGGTATCGCAGATAGCTATACCAACGCTTGGGGCAACAATGAATTAGTTTCTGATGATACGTTAACCAGCTTATTAGCGGCGCTCGGTTATGACACACAATCTGAACAAACGCTGTTGGCCTCTGCCGATAAAAAACATCAAACACCGATTTTAGCGGCGGTAAAAGTCGTTAAAGCAGGCGAATCTATCCACATAGAGTTGAATTTGGGCAGCAGTGCTCGAATCAGTGATTTTAGTTGGCAGCTAACCACAGAACAAGGTGAAGTGATTGAAGGTTACTTACAATCACAAATCGTTAGCGATGCCCGTGATAAAGGCGGGGTGCTGACCTTTTCTTTACCGGGTGATTTGGCTTTGGGTTATCACCAATTACAGGTATTACGCCGTCGTCGTAAATCGCCGTATGAAATGACGCTTATTGTTGCGCCTAAAGCGTGTTACAAGCAACCTGCGATTGAACAGGGCAATAAGTCTTGGGGACCAAGCATTCAGCTGTATACCCTGAAAACCGACCATAACTGGGGTATCGGTGATTTTGGCGATTTGAAACAGCTGGTGGCTGATATTGCTGCCCGTGGTGGTGACTTTGTTGGCTTAAACCCAATTCATTCTTTATTCCCAGCTAACCCTGAAGGCGCGAGCCCGTACAGCCCATCGTCACGTCGCTGGTTAAACTTGTTATACATCGATGTATCTGCAGTACCTGAGTTTGCTTTATGCTCTGCTGCGCAACAGCGTGTTGGTAGCAATGAATTTCAACAAGATTTACATGCGGTACGTGCAACGGAGTGGGTCGATTACAGCGAAGTATCACGCTTAAAAATGAGTGTGTTACCGCTGCTATTTACGGAGTTTCAACAGCGTCACTTAGCGACAAATAGCGCTCGTGCGCAAGCGTTCACTGCGTTTGTAGTCAAAGGCGGTGATAGCTTATTGCATCAAGCAAGCTTCGATGCATTGCATCAACAACTGCATGATAAAGACGATAGCGTGTGGGGCTGGCAAGTATTTCCTGCTGAGCTACGTGATATTAACAGTGATGCAGTACAAACATTTATTAAACAAAACCAGCCTGCCATTCAGCAATATATGTACTTACAGTGGATTGCGAATGAGCAAATCGGCGATGTACAAAAGTTTGCGTTAGAGCAGGGCATGCACATGGGACTCTACCGCGATCTAGCGGTGGGTGTAGCTGATAGTGGCGCTGAAGTGTGGGCTGATGACGGTACCTTATGTCAAGACGTTAGCATTGGCGCGCCGCCGGATGTATTAGGGCCTTTAGGGCAGAACTGGGGCTTACCGCCGCTTAACCCTGCGCAGTTAAAAGCGACTGCTTACGATGCCTTTATTCAATTGTTACGTGCCAACATGCAGCATTGTGGTGCGCTGCGTATCGACCACGTATTAGGTCTATTACGTCTATGGTGGATACCTAAAGGTGAAAAAGCCACGTCTGGCGCTTACATGTATTATCCAGTGCAAGATATGCTGGCTATTTTGGCGCTAGAAAGCCAACGTCATCAGTGCGCTGTGATTGGTGAAGATCTGGGAACTGTGCCTGACGAGATTGTTAGCTTGTTAAGTGAAGCTGGTATTCATTCTTACAAAGTATTCTTTTTTGAAACTGCGGAAGATGGTGGCTATTTTTCACCTGCGCATTACCAACCGCAGTCAATGGCAACTTTGTGTACGCACGATATGCCCACATTACGTGGTTTCTGGCATTGTGAAGATCTTAAATTAGGTCAAACCATCGGATTATATCCAGATCAATCACAGCTTAATGGCCTGTTTGATGATCGTAGCAAGTCGAAACAAGAAATACTGAACAGTGTCTCTTGGCATGGTAAATTGGCAGAGTCTGTTGGTCGCAATGCCGATTATGTGCCGATGGATCAAGCGTTGAGTAACAGTCTGCAATTACATTTAGCCGCCGGTTCAAGCAGTTTGTTGAGCTTACAGCTTGAAGACTGGTTAGCGATGGATAAGCCTGTTAACGTCCCTGGTACGGTGGATGAATACCCGAACTGGCGTCGTAAACTATCTACCACATTGGATGACATGTTTAGCTGCCCGAATGTAAATTATCTAGCGTCAGAATTGACAGCTGCACGTGCTAAAGCCAGCGAATGTACAGATGAACTGGTTTAATTTGTGATAAATTAAACATCATATTAGTTTTAACTAAACAAGGAGTCTGGTTTGCCAGCCTCCTTGTTTTGCTTTAATGAGAAGAAGGATATTTCAATGCAGGCAACTTCAAAAGCAGCTGTGATCCACAACCTTGAAGCATATTCAGGCTTGATGCCGAGTATGGAAACATTACATACCCCAAAGTTCATGCACAAAGAGATGGGCGCGCAGTGTGTTAGCTTTATGCATAACGGCCTACGTGTATCCGGTGTACGCTTTTTAGTATTTGCACCACATGCCAGCAAAGTCAGTGTCGTGGGTGATTTTAATGACTGGAATACCAATGATCATGCGTTGCGCAAATTAGATGCGGGATTGTGGGGCGTATTTATTGCGGACTTACAGGTTGGCGAGCGTTATAAATTTGCTATCGTTGACCATGCTGGTAAGAGCTTACCCCATAAAGCCGATCCATGGGGAGCACATGCCGAGCAGTACCCTTCGTTTTCCTCATTAGTATATCAACAAGATAGTTATCAATGGCAAGATGACGCCTGGCAGCAGCGTGAAATTACCGAAAAGCACAAACAAGCATTATCATTTTATGAATTGCATGTGGGTTCGTGGTTGCGCAATGATGATGGTGAGTTCTTAACATACAGAGAGTTGGCTGGAAAACTGATCCCGTACTTGCAGAAAATGCATTATACCCATGTGGAATTGATGCCAATCTCAGAACATCCATTTTATGGTTCTTGGGGTTATCAACCCATCGGCATGTTTGCCCCGACCAGTCGTTTTGGTAATCCTGATGACTTTAAGTTTTTTGTCGACCAGTGTCACCAAGCTGGTATTGGCGTGATCATCGATTGGGTACCTGCGCATTTTCCTGAAGATGACCATGGTTTAGCTAATTTTGATGGCACCCCGTTATTTAACGATCCAGATCCAAAACGTGGTTGGCATCAAGATTGGCACAGTTATATTTATGATTGTGGCCGTGACCATGTACAGCGATTTTTAGTATCAAATAGTTTGTATTGGCTAGAGCAGTTTCATGTTGATGGGATCCGCGTTGATGCCGTGGCGTCGATGTTGTACCTAGATTATTCGCGTAATGATGGTGAGTGGATCCCAAATTGCGATGGCGGCAATCACAACTACGATACCATCAAGGTATTAAAGTGGATGAACGAAGAAGTGTATACCCACTTTCCTAATGCCATGACGATTGCAGAAGAATCGACAGCTTATCCGGGTGTCTCTAAACCGACGTTCTTGGGTGGATTAGGCTTTGGTTTTAAATGGAATATGGGCTGGATGCACGATAGCTTGAGCTATATGAAAGAAGAACCGATTAACCGTCAATACCATCACGATACCATCACATTTCCGCTCGTTTATGCGTTTAGTGAAAACTATGTATTGGCGTTATCACATGATGAAGTGGTGTATGGTAAAGGCTCATTACTGGGTAAAATGCCGGGTGATGAATGGCAGAAATTTGCTAATTTACGGGCTTATACCGGTTATATGTACGGCCAACCAGGTAAAAAGCTCAACTTTATGGGCGCTGAATTAGGTCAATTAGCAGAGTGGAACCATGATGCGCAACTTGATTGGGGTGTATTGGCGAATCCAAATAATGCTGGTGTTCAACGTTTAACGGCAGATTTAAATCACTTGTATCAGACGCAAACAGCCTTATATGAATTGGATTGTGATCCTGCTGGTTTTGAGTGGCGCTTACAAGACAATAAATCTGAAAGTGTTCTCGCGCATGAACGTATTAGTGATAATGGCGAACGTATCTTGGTGATCAGTAACTTCACGCCGATCCCAAGAGATAATTTCCGCCTAGGGATCCCGAATGCTGGTCGCTATGAGCTGTTATTAAACACTGATGCAGCATGTTATGCGGGCAGTAATTATCCACTGGTTAGCAGTGCTGATAGTGAGAAAGTACAGAGTCAGGGATTAACTGATTCAGTGCGATTAACACTACCACCGCTATCGACGGTATTTTATCGTTGGCTGCCAGCTAAACTATAAACTACTGAATCATTCTTATCGAATAAACCAGCCTAGTGCTGGTTTTTTTGTTGCTGAAGAGGCCTGCGTTATCATCGATATTATCTTTAACCCCAAAAAATCATCACCCGTTCAATCATCCAGAATGTCGTGATGCCACCAACCGCGTAAGCTATCGGTTTCTCTAACCAAGTGAATCTTTCCACTGAATGGGTTATAGCGCCTTGCGGATTTTGCCAATAAAATAAGTGCTGCATTGCTTTTAGCAACGAGGCCGCAATCCACACTATCGACATCACTACGCTCACAAATGCTATTTGGCCAACCTCAACACCGATATTGAATGCTAGCAGCGCCGCAGGGATTTCTGTTTGTGGTAGGCCGATATCGCCCAGCGCCGCAGCAAAGCCAAAACCGTGTAATAGGCCAAACGTAGCAGATACCAAAATGGGATAACGCCAAGTTAAAGTATCACGTCGTGGTTGTACTATCTCCCTAGCCAGGAATACGATTGAAAGGGCAATAACCGCCTCGACGGGTGGGACGGGAACCTGTATTAACGCCAGTGCAGCCAGTGTCAGAGTGATGGAGTGGGCAATGCTAAACCCTGTAATGGTGAGTAATATTCGCCGCCATGAACCAGCGATAAAAATAAGGCAAGCCACAAGTAATAGATGGTCAATACCTTGCCAGATATGCTCGGCACCGAAAACTAAATAGGTTTTAGCTACGTCCCAGCCGTCTGGCGTACTGGTTACTACAAATGTCGGGGCGGAGGGCGTTAACCGTACTACGTCAGTGGAACTATCAAGTCGGTGGATGCGTACGAGTACTTCGCTGGATATGGTTGTTAATCCGGCGATGGTAATGGCTGTTCCGGCCAGTCCGCCACGGCGACTAATAATCGAGCGTTCAATGAATGCGCCAGCAACAATAGTGCGACGGATCGGCTTGAGTCTTTTTATGTCATTGGCAAAAATTAGCTGCAGCGGCGATTTTTTATCCAAACCGCGGGTAGGCACTTTCCATAGTACGACGTAATCTTCGCTATTGCGTTGTTGCAGTTCAAGATAAGCGGGGCGGTATTCATCGGCATAGACAGTTACGATAGAAAGCAGTAATAACATGATACTGCAAAGGTATTTTTTCATAACGATAGCTTACTCATATAAAGTTGTATCGAACTCTGGCTATCACTCTTTACATCACTATCAGTGCTTACATAATCGGGTACTGTTACCTTATAGTTTTTACGTAGACGCTCATAAACAACCTTGTTAGCCAGTTGACGTTGTTGCGATGTCCAGTCGCGAACGACCTGTTTACGTACGGCATTAAGACTGAGAGGTTTTCCATCAATACGCTCGTCGATACGTACCAAGTGCCAACCAAAACCTGATGTTATTGGTCCTTGCCAATTGCCGATCGGCATCTCGCGTAGAGATTGCAAAAATGGATGGCCTAATGCGCGTTCAACCTCGGTTGCTGGCATGCGCTCAAATCGATGACTGAGCATTAACGGATCGCCCAAAGTATCGGCATTGCTATCGTTGCTGTTGAGTATGGTTAATAGTTTAAGCACTTCACTTTGTGCATTTTCACCTTGGTTGCTGGCGTTAATATAAACCTGGCGAAAGCTAAAGCGTGATGGCTGGCGATAGTTTTCTTGATGCGCAGCCAGATAGGTGAGTAGTTGCTGCTCCTCGGGTTTGTCCGCTGTGGCTATATCTTCGGATAAGAACTGCAACTTCTGCACCAAACGCCGTTTAATCATTGGATCGTCACGATCTAACCCGAGTGCTAATGCTTCTCGATAAAGCACTTCTTCGCGCACATAGTGTTGGATCAAGCCCTGCCGCTCACTATCATTTGGCGGACGTTGCCAACGCTTTTCAAAACCCATTGTTAGTACTTGGATATGACCTGCGGTGACGACTATCTCTGCATCTGCGGTTAACGGATCATCAGCTACCAGCTGAAATAGCGCGAATATCGCAGCTCCAATCAATAGAAATGCTAACAAGGGTTCTTTAAATACTTGCTTCATTATGCTGTTTACCGTCCTATTTAATTAACCGGCGTAAACCAGATCGGTGAGGTATAAGCGCGTTCTGTGGTGATCATCGGCACTTCCGCTGGCATTTTTAGGTTATAAAACTCAGCCTCGTAAGCGGTCCAGCGAGGGGTGGGGATCTCGATAACCCGAGCATAGTAAAATGCACTTTGTTTGGCATCAAAATTGGGATCTTGCCAAACAGTGATGAGTTCCGGTTCGCCGATTGAATTAGTCCAGGTTGCACTGGCGATATCGACCGTGTTACCAACCGCTGGCAGTTTACCTTTCGTATCCGCTTTGCGATCATCAGACCAAACTACATTATAAACTTGTTCGTGCAGCCCGCCTTTGTTATCCAGCCAGCCCTTGATAATTTGAATTCGATCAAGATTACCGCTGAGAGGATCTTTTAATGCCGCGACCAGAAACGTCGGTGCTTTTTTACCTTTCGGTTGCGAGGTCAGATTAGCGCCCATCGGCACCCCTTTGGCATAACCCACTCTGGCAGGTTGGCGGTCGCTAGCATCTTTTATATCAAAGTCCCAACCACCAAAGAAGCGCACCACCATGCGACTGCCGGTGGTCGCATAGGTTTCTTTGCGTTGCATGGCGTCGAAGATAGAGGCGCGGGTATTTTCATTAGCCCATACCGCCGCCCAGCCTGATGCTGCAGGCGCATAACCCTTGTATTCACCTTTAGCTACTTTGGCCATAGGGTGTAAGTAGCGGTCTTTGCTCGGTTCGCCACCGGAGTGTTTACCGAAAAAGTTATCTTCCTGAGCGGTGGCTAAACCAGTATGGCTGTCGGTGGATCCGATCAAACCAAATTTGTAAGGGTTAGTGCCGAATTTGTCCTCTAGTTGTAATCCGGTTTTCAATGCCGAACGCGCATATTCGCCTTTTAACATTGCTTTCTTTTTCAATGCACTGATATCGAGATTACCAATATCCCAAGTTTCATAGTCGGCGAACTCATCATTGGTTGACAGGTAGGGGTGGGTTTCACCGTCGCCTTTAATTTGGGTTACTTCATATAATCGTTCTCGTTTGGCTCGGGTTTCAACGTATTCTTTGTCGAGTTCAATGCCTTTAAATGTGGTGGTTTCTGGGAACATAATACCGTTACTCAGATTACCATTATGGGCAATGGCTAATACTTGACCCGCAGTTTTTTCTTCGTAACGATCCATCCAATGCCATAGGTCAACCGGGTTATTACTGCCAAGGGGTGGGGTAGCGGTAAACGGCTCTAACAGTTTGGCGCGATCGGCATTATCTCGATACATAATTACGCGGTGCAAGTTATTACCTTTATCCAGCGAGGTCCATTCGTAACCGATGAAAGCCGTAAAGTGACCGGGGTCGTTAGCATCCTCGGCTGCATCTATAATACCATCCCAGGTGTTACGATAGAGGCTGGTACCTGGTAATGACATTAGTTCTGCCGGGAATTTACCCTGAGAAAAAAGGCCAATAATATCTGCTGCTGCTTTAACCCCTTCCTGACCGCCAGCTTTAATCATGGCATTCCATTCACGGCCTTTTTCGCTTGCCATTACAAAGGGCGCTCCAGACTGTAATTCAGGGTACAGACCCATGTTGTCGGAGTGATCGGCAACCACTAAAAAATCCAACGGTCGCGATAATCTGACCGGCTGACCGGTTGATGAGATCACTTCTTTACCTTTGGCAAAGAGATAAGCATCAGCTGGCAGTAGCGAGGCGCCAAACGTGCCAGCGTCAAATGAAATTGCGGTATGTAAATGGGTGTCGCCCCACAGCGGTCTATCCGGAAAGTTACGTTGTGCATAGGGGGAGTAGGTTGCTTTTTTACCCGCAGAGAACATTGAGGAAGTGTCTTCACTAACAATACCGCCGCTGCCTGCTGAGTTAGCTATTGGGCTGAACGCAAGTGTGGTGATAGCAATGGATGCAATGGTGGATTTTTTAAAAGTTGTAGGGATTAGCATAGGTTGTCCTGTTTTTAACTTACTTATAGAGTGAGGTAAGTGCACAGCTTTGTCTGAGTGTAGTTGAGAATGTCATAATAATATTGTGGGCTAGACCTAAAATGGTCAAAAAATATAAAAACATGGCGCAGTGCACGGCCCTACCCATTAAGGGTTGATTACTTAGTGGGTAGGTGTAAGTTGATGACGTTAATAACAAAACCTATTAATTTCATAACATGGATGACTATTTAAAATGCTGATATTCTTCATTTGTATTGCACTACTGCTGCTCGCTTACAGGTTCTACAGTCCGTTTGTAGAACGTCAAGCGGGTATCGACCCACTTGCTAAAACTCCGCAAACACGCTTTGCAGATGGTGTGGATTATGTTCCCGTTCACCCAGTTAAAGCCTTCCTAATTCAATTTCTTAATATTGCTGGCGTAGGCCCCATTTTTGGACCTATCTTAGGTGCTTTATATGGTCCGATAGCATTAGTGTGGATCGTATTAGGTAATATTATTGGTGGTGCCGTACATGATTATTATTCTGGTGTACTGAGTATTAAAGAAGACGGTAAAAGTTTACCTGAGATCGCTGGGCATTATTTTAATATCTACTTCAAAGGGGTGATGCTGGTATTTACTGCCATGTTGTTATTCTTTGTTGGTGTGGTTTTTATTATGAGCCCTGCAGGTTTGCTAAGTAATTTAGAATATTTCGAAGGCACCTTTTTGGCGAATAATGTGTTTTGGGTATTAGTGATCTTAGGCTATTACTTCTTAGCAACTATGTTACCGATTGATAAAATTATTACTAAATTGTACCCAATATTTGGTTTGTTAATGATTGTGATGACAGTGTCTATGGCTGTGGCGTTAATATTTTCAGCACCGCAGTTACCTGAAATGGGTGATATATTTGCTTATTTTGATCACAGTCATTACAACAACGATTTGTTAGAGCCCAACCCAGATGGATTACCGGTTTGGCCGTTACTGTTTGTGACGATTACTTGTGGTGCCATTAGTGGTTTTCATTCAACGCAAGCCCCGATCATGGCGCGTTGTTTAACTAATGAAAAATATGTTCGCCCTGTTTATTATGGCGCGATGATGTGTGAAGGTATTGTGGCTTGTGTATGGGCGTTAGCCGGTATTGCGGCATTCCCTGGTGGATATGTTGAGCTAAAAGCGATTCTTGATGCGGGTGGTCCAGGTTTAGTGGTTAACCAAGTTGCGACCACTTACCTTGGCGCTGCTGGTGGCATTATGGCAATTATCGCCGTGGCTATTTTCCCAATTACATCTGGCGACACAGCCTTTCGTTCGCTGCGTTTAACCATTATTGATGCCTTTAAAATACCACAAAGTATGCGTAACCGTTTATTGGTGGCAATCCCAATCTTAGTGATTGCTTATTTCATGACTAAAATTGATTTCTCATTGATTTGGCGCTATTTCGCATTCTCAAACATGCTGCTTTCTACCAGCGTATTATGGTTAGCGACTAAGTACTTATTTGATCGCGGTGCGTTCCATTGGATCGTGAGTTTACCTGCGGTTATCGGTACCAGTATTACCGTATCTTACATTATGACGGCCGGTATTGGTCTTGGCTTACCGCAAGAAATGAGTCAGCCAGCGGGTGTGGCGGTTGGTGTCATGGGGCTAATCGCCTTGATCTTCGTGCATACTAAACGTAAAACGATACTAGCAAACTAAGTTATATTTTAGTTTTCATGATCATAAAGGCTACATTTTGTAGCCTTTTTTGTTTTTTAAATTTGGTGATTATGCTAAATGGCAATCGTCGATGACACTGAAAGTTTAATCAACAACGCAGCACGCTTTATTACTCAAGGTTATATTCAGGTTTTAATTTCCACAGATACGATTAGTGTCGTGGATACAGCTTGTGGCTTACAAGGTGGCAATGACAGCGACCATGGATTAGGCCTGTTAATCGTAAATCGGTTATGTACGAGTTACGTTTGGTCATTTTCGTTAGCGACTTGAAGGAAAGTACTTTCTTGCGTATTCAGCTGATTTAGCCAATAAAACGAATGATGGAATGACAATAATAAAACCGAAAGCAAAGATAAGCTCATGATTTTCTAACAGTTCATAGGTTGAATAAAAAACAATAAGCAACAACACAGAAATATGTAATTTGTGGAGTTTTGGGTTGTTTATTGAGAATTTGCAGTATTTTCTAATCATTAAAGTGCCATCTTCCAGAGTAAATAACTTTTATTGTAATGAAGTATACATATATTTATTTGATATAGATGGGGATTTAATCACATAAATGCTTAAATATGCATTTGGGAGTAGAGTTTATACGCTAATTTTATATAAGGTATTTTTCCGTTAGTTATGGCCTATTTGTGTTAACGGGGTATTTCATTTTATTGATCATATACTTATCTCATTCTATTGGATTTTGTGATTGGCATAATCACATTTGTAATACGCATTTATTAAATCAAGCATTTTTCATATTCGTCAACTAGCCTTGTTAAAAAACAAGGAGATAGTTGATGAACAATTTAAGTATAAAGCTAAGCGGAAAGCTAAGTTTAATCATGTGCGGTATGGTTGTATCTTTACAGCCCGTACTCGCTGAAACCGCAGGTAAAATCTATTTAAACCCAGCGGTTGGTTATCATATGTTTGGTTCTAAACTGGGTGTTGAAGATGGTGCTGCGCTGGTTATTGGTGGTGAATATGTCATTAGCCCTAAATTTGGTGCAGAAGTCAGCTATCTTTATGGCAATTCAGACATTGATGGTGCGTCTGGTGATGTCGATAACGCGCAATATACCCTTGATGGGTTGTACTACACTCCTGAAATGGGTAATTGGCAGCCGTTTTTGAATGCCGGTATTGGCCATGGTACGTTTGATGATGGCTCTAACGATACTAAAGAAACCCAACTTAATCTCGGTCTTGGTAGTCGCTATCATTTTAATGAAAAGTGGTCGGCACGCTTACAGGCTAAAGTGATCAATAGTTTAGATGACGAGCGCTGGGACTCATTAGTTACAGCGGGCATCAGTTATGCATTTGGTGGTAAGAGTAAGGCCGCGCCAGTCGTATTACTTGATGGTGATGGTGACGCCGTCCTTGATGAAAATGATCAATGTCTTAGCACGCCTAGTGGTGTTTATGTTGATACTTCGGGTTGTGCATTCGATCGTGATGGCGACGGTATTCCCGATTACCTTGATCAATGTCCGGATAGTCCGTCGTTGGATAATTTAGATGCTAATGGCTGTGCGATTGTTGTTGCTGCAATAGCGCAACCTGAATCGATCAAGTTAGAAGTACACTTTGCTAATAACTCGGCTGAAATTCCAGAAAGTGCGAAAGATGAGATTAAAGCCGTTGCTGATTTAATGACGCAGTTCCCTAATGCAAATGTTGAAATTGAAGGACATTCGGATAGTAGTGGTAATGCTGATTACAATAAGAAACTATCACAACGCCGGGCTGATGCGGTTCGCGATACTATCGTGAATGAATATGGTGTTGAAGATTCACGTGTTTCTGCTACAGGTTATGGGCAAGAAAACCCCATTGCCAGCAATAGCACAAAAGAAGGGCGTTTAGAGAATCGCCGAGTGATTGCTAATATGAGTTATAAATAACATAAATTAGTTTAGTCATGTTCTGTTAGAACAGGAATGAGTATCACGCCAGCGCAAGCTGGCTTTTTTATATTTGATGATTAATAGAGCTGACCCATTATCGATGTCGATTCTTTAATGGCACTATTTCACCTCAATATCACATATGACTGATGTTTTATTAGGTGTTAGCGGTAAAATTATGTTTAAAACACTTTAACCACTTTATTTACAAGGTAAATACGGGCGGACAGGTTTGCTTGTCCTATATTTATAAAGGGATATGTTTCAGATGGATTTGGAGTGTAGTGTGATTAATAAAAAACGATTTTTAGTTATTGATGACTCAGTCGTCACGATCTCTCTAATGCGATGGATTTTAAACGGTGCTGGAATTGCAAATGAACTCATTGATAGCACAACGGACAGTTTAAAAGCCATTCGTTTATTGTCTCAGCATCGTTATGATGTGGTTATTTGCGATTATAATATGAATCATCATATTGATGGCGCGCTTATTTTTGATGAAGCCAAGCAGCGTAAATTAATTGCATCTGAAACTGTCTTTATTTGCGTGACAGGGGACTGCACCCTTTCTGTTGTTACGCACTTTATTGAATTAGAACCGGATGATTATTTACTTAAGCCTTTCTGTGCAAAAGATTTTATTCATCGCATTGAACTTGTGTTAGCGCGTAAAGCGATCATAGCACCCTTATTATCAGGGATGGAAAATCAAGACTATCAGCCAGTTTTAAGCTTATGCGAGCAGTTCCGTCATAGTCATCCTGAGTATGTGACGTATATAAACCGTATTTATGGTGATTGTTTATTACGATTAAAGCGCCATGATGAGGCATTGTTCTTTTACCGAAAATCGTGTGCAGAAACTAACAGTGTTTGGTCTGAAATAGGACTGGGGCAAACTTACCAATCATTAGGGGATCTAGATAAAGCGGAAGATATTTTCAATAAGATATTATCGAAGCATCCTCGCCAACCAGTCGCCCGACAAAGTCTTGCAAATTGTATGATGGTCAGGGATAAATTACCGGATGCGATCCGAGAGTTTAATAAGGTGCATAAGATTAACCCTGCCAATCCTCATCGTGAGTTAATACTCGCTAATTTGTATACCGCACTGCAACAACACAGTAAGGCCGCTGCAGGCTTTCAACGCTTTATTACCAAAGTTGAGAGTACGAGTCGTTATAGTTATGGTGTTGCAATGAATACCTATGTATCGCTCTTGCTGGCAAGTTTATATACAGATTCGAGTAAAGAGCACGCTGAGCTGCTCAGTCAGGCGCAATATAAACTCCACGGCTATAGTGTAAATACTGAAGATGACAGTGCTGCGGAGTTCAATTTGTTAGTAGGGCTTGGCATCCTGGCCTATATTAATGGTGACATTAAGAATGCGTTGATTGTTATACATAAAATAAAAGAAAATAAACAAGTAACCGCAGACTTTTATACTGAGTTAAACATTGCGCGTTTGTTTGGACTATGTGGGATCCCCGAATTATATGAGAAATCGGTCGGACGAGCGCAGGGGCTATGTAAAGAGACTAATGATGATATCTTAATGTTGAGCCAAATAAAGATGCTAGAAGGTGCTAAAAGTGAAGTCCAACAACGTTTGCAAGAAGGGAGGGAATTGACCGATAAAGCACAAGAAAAAAGGCAAGAAAATGCAGCAAATCTTGCTATTAAGTATGCCTATAAAGCCTTTCAACGGGTCCCGTTTAATTATAATAATTGTCGTTTAATTATTGAACTTACGGCATTGGCTACACCTTCTGAATCACAGTCAGAAACGAGCATTCATGAGCGTGAAACTATCCTTAAATCTTGTGATTGGATTTACGAAAATGATAACCGTCCAACGACTGAAGAGAAGCGTTGTACCCATGAATTATTTCACCTTGCCCTTGGTAAGATAAGTGTTGGCGTTTGATTTAATACTCGCGTTAATACGAACTAATCATTTGTTAAAGCATTGGTAAAGCGGGGCAGGGTTCTGGTATTCTCTTACCGACTTTATCTAACATGCACTACTGCTGTTTATTTAATAACTGTTCGGCTAATACTTGATGCAAGTTATCTAATTCTATTGGCTTACCTAAATGCGCGTCAAAACCAGAGTTTAAATAATCTGTAATGTCTTTTTCCATGACATTAGCCGTTAACGCTATAATCGGTGGGCAATTCGTTATTTGTTTAATTATTTTACAAGCCGTGACGCCATCCATCACGGGCATTTGAATATCCATTAAAATTAAATCGATTTTTGTTTCTTTAGCTTTAGTAACCGCCATCAATCCATTGTCGGCTAATAGCAGATTCGCTTTAGTCTCATTGAGCATTTTTTTTACGATTAGTTGATTAATTTTATTATCCTCAACAATCATAATTGTATAGTCGGATAATTCAGGTACAAATTGTTGTGGTTTCGTCTCTTTAATTGTCGTCGTATCTTTAGCTGGCGCTTTAATTAAGGGTAAACTAAAACCAAAACAAGTGCCTTCTCCTTCAATGCTTCGAACATTAATAGCACCTTTCATCAAATCGATGAGCACCTGAGTAATCGCCATACCTAAACCTGTGCCGCCATATTTACGCGTGGTTGATGTATCGGCTTGTGTAAAGCGGTTAAATAGCTTATCTAGCGTATCTTCACTCATACCAATACCAGAATCTTTGACTTCGATATATACAGATTGGTCTTGCTTATTTTCGATAACGACTTCAATGGTTCCATTTTTAGTAAATTTGACAGCGTTTGACAATATATTGAGTAAAATTTGTCGTATACGTATCGGATCGCCAAACCAATTTTGCTCTTTGTTATGATAAACCAATGTAATTTTTGTTGTTTGTACGGTACTTTTTTGTGATAAGTCAGCAATAACAGACTGAGTAAGCTTAATTAAATCAAAGGGTATTATGTCAAGCTCTAACTTACCTTCTTCCATTTTTGATAAATCAAGAATATCGTTGATGATTGTTAGTAAACATTTTGCAGAATAAAGGGCCTGCTCAATAAGTTCTTTATCTTCTTCGATGACGGCTTTTTGATTTAGGATCTGTAAACTACCGTATATACCATTCATCGGCGTTCTGATTTCATGGCTCATATTTGCCAGAAAAAGTGATTTAACTTTATTCGCATTATCCGCTTCTAATTTAGCGACTTCTAACTGGTTATTTTTATGATTAATCTGCTCTATGTGCTTAGCCAATTCAATATTGTTTATTGATAATGCATTTGTTTTTTCTTTCACAACTTTTTTGAGCTTGTAATTAAAAATGATGACACTAATAAGAATGAGTACTAATAGTACGACGATGCCAAATATAACAAGCAGCGTTTTTGTGCTTAGTTGCTTTGTCGTATTTTCATAACTACTTATTGTTAAGCCATCTAAAGCGCTTGAGTTGGGTGCTAAAGCTAAGTCTTTATAGACATTGGCAATACGTATAAACCTTTGTTCATGCATAGTCCCCAACGGCACATAATTCGATTTTATAATACTTTTAGTCGCTTGAGCTTCGAGTAAAAGGAGTTTTTTCACTGCTTGTTTATTATATTTTTCAATGATTAAATCAACCGCTTCTTTTGGGTGATCTAAGGCATATTGCCATCCTTTTAAACTTGCTCTTACGAATGCTTTTACTCTTTCTGGCTTTTTTCTGACATTCGATTCACTGGTGAAAATCAAGTCACCATAAAAGTCGATACCATAGCTACTTGGATCGAGAATATTAATACCTACCCCCATATCTCTATAACTTAATATCTGGTCGGTTTTATAAGCAGACATCACATCAGCATCGCCTTTAATAAGCGACATGTTGTCAAAATTATGAGGGACATGGGTGTACTCACTATTACTCATTCCAGCAAGGGCGATTATGGCTATTAATGCCGCATCATCAACATTTCGTTGAAACATAATACGTTTATCGACTAGATCATAAATACTGGTAATATTTTTACTTTTTAATGACATGAATACCAATGGACTTTCTTGAAAAACAGTTGACGCAATAACGACAGGCAGACCTTTGAGTCGCTGTAAAACGATACTCGAGTCAGCAATACCATAATCAGCTCTGCCGCTGGTAACATCATCAAATGGTGATGATGTTAGGTCACGTTCTCTTATCTCAACATCAAAACCTTCATTGGCATAAAAGCCCTTTTCTTTCGCAATATAGTAACCAGCAAATTGGAATTGATGCATCCATTTTAATTGTAATGAGACTTCTTCAAGCGCAAATACTGGTGAGGCAGTGAATAACAATATACTCAAACTAATTGATTTTCTTAACTCGCTAAAGCGAAATGACATGTTGCAGCCCTTATATGGCTATCAGGTATAAATTTAATGAAGCTTTATAGAAATAAATTATAGTGTAGTTTTAAGTATTAACGAACAATATTAGTTATTTGAATGACTTTGTTCACGGCGGAGTGCTTGTTTATAAAGACCCTCTTTAAGAGGGGTTAATCGAAAAAGGATAATTAGATGGTTGCGATATGGTTACGTAACATAGTATAGTTATCAAATATTTAAAGTCTCCTTAGCTCAGCTGGATAGAGCGGCTCCCTCCTAAGGAGCAGGCCACAGGTTCGAATCCTGTAGGGGACACCATCTCTACAAATGCTCAAGCGCTGACTGTAATGCTTGCTCCCGCGATGTGCAGTGATTGTCATTTGGGATCAAACTTAATACGTTTAACTTATCTAATCGCTCACGTGTATCGGTATTAGGGCATAACAATAACACCTCACAGTTAGCATCTAACGCATCTTTTATGGCGTTCTCGAGTGCCAGACCCACTGTGACATCTATCATCGGCACATCACTTAAATCTAATATCATTACTTCATAATCGCCAATGCTGGCATGCTGGCGCGATATTGCTTTAGATACGCTAAATATCATCGGCCCTGATAAGTAGAAAAATAATACTTTGCCATTGGCTTTATCTAATATGGCGCGTTCAGTTTTGGTCAATGGCACATCGTTATCAGTATCGCTAATGCCTTTAACTTGGCGTGCTTGTGCTCGACTTAATTGCTCAATAATGATGATATTAGAAATAAAGACCCCTAGGCCGACAGCAACAATCAAATCAACAAATACGGTGAGTAGCATAACGCCGTACATGATCACCATACCTTGAATACTGACCTTGTGCGCCCGCTGAATGAAGCTCCAATCTAAAATGTTAAAACCGACATACACAGCGATCCCGGCCAATACCGCCATCGGGATCGGTTCTGTTAATCCGCCCGCGACTAATACCACTAGTGTTAACACAAGCGCTCGAACCATACCAGACAGTGGCGAACGTGCACCAACCTGTATGTTGGTTACTGTGCCCATGGTTGCCCCTGCACCTGGTAGCGCACCGAATAATCCAGAGAGCATATTCGCAATACCTTGACCGCGCAGTTCTTTATCTGAATCGTGTTCTTTACGTGTTAATGAGTCACCAATGACGGCAGTTAACAAGGTATCAATACAACCTAATGTACCAAGTACCAAGGCATCGATAACCATGGTCGTGAACATGTCGGCATTAAAATGCGGCATTACTAATGACGGTAACCCTGCTGGGATCTCTCCGATGCGGCGGATACTGTCGGTATCAAAAAATATGACTGATAACAGTGTGACGGCTACTAACGCGACCAGTTGTGCGGGCACATACTTGCGGTATTGTTTGGGAAAATAAAACAGTACGGCTAAAGTGAGTAAACCTAAAAATAGCTCACTGAAACTGACATTCTTAACGGTGTCTGGCAGTGCAGATAAAGTACCTACAACACCACCAGACGGCGCTGCATGGCCTAATAGTGGCGATAATTGTAAGATGATTAGAATAACGCCGATACCAGACATAAAACCAGAGATGACACTGTAAGGCATTAATGTGACATATTTTCCCAGCTTTAGGGTGCCGAGTAAAATTTGAAAGGCACCAGCCATCATGACGACAGTGAAGGACATCGCCATGCCAGTTTCTGGATATTTAGCCATCATACTGGTGAGTACGGCCGTCATGATCACTGTCATTGGCCCGGTTGGCTCTGAAATTAACGTCGTTGAACCACCAAAAAGTGCAGCGAAAAATCCGACCATAATCGCGCCCCAAAGGCCAGCCTCAGCACCTGCGCCAGAGGCCACACCAAAGGCAAGGGCTAATGGCAGCGAGATGATCGCGGTAGTGACACCGCCAAACATATCACCTTTTAAATTCATACTGTCAAAACGATGTCCAAACAAAGTTCAAATCTCCGTATCTAAACTGCAATTAAAGGGTCTACATCCCTACATAGCTAACGAGCCTTTAGTTAGGTGGATTATGACAATAAATAGATATAGATAAAAATAGATATTATCTATCTTTGCTATAGACTAATATCTATATTGGTTTGTTCTTCGTTAGCGTTAGTAAGCAATCATAGAGTAATGGAGTTGTTATGAAGTCACGTATTCACGCTCATGTTGGCACGATGAGACAGCTTGAGATCTTGTTGGCAGTGCATGATCAGGGCAGTATTAATGAGGCTGCTAAAGCGTTATTTTTAACCCAGCCGACAGTGTCAATTCAGATGCGTAAACTCAGTGATGCGATTGGCGAGCCCTTGTATAAATTTGTAAACCGCCAGCTCGTTTTTACCGATGTGGGCTTAGAATTAGTGAAAACAGCGGTCGAAGTACTCGATAGTTTTGCGCGTTTAGATATAACTCTGGGCAATATACGCAAGGTTAAACCAGGTACGCTAAGGTTGGCTGTGGTGACTACATCGAAGTATTTTATTCCGCATTTACTGGGGCCTTTCTGCGAGCAATTTCCTGATGTAGATATTCAATTAAACATTGGTAATCGGGAGAAAACCATTGAACGGATGAAGCAGGGCGTCGATGATTTTTATGTCTTTAGTCATCCTCCTCAGGATATCGATGCGCAAAGCCTCGAATTTCTAGACAATCCCTTGGTGGCGATTGCCCATCAAGAGCATCCGCTCGGCAAGCGTAAATCAATCAGTTTAGCTGACTTGTGTGATGAACCTTTTTTAATGCGAGAAAAAGGCTCGGGTACGCGATATGCGATTGAAGAATTGTTTAAAAAGCATGGTTTGAAACCGAATATAAAAATGACAATAGAAAGTAACGAAGCCATTAAACATGCTGTGATGTCTAAATTAGGCATCACTATTATTTCTGCTCATACGCTTACTTATGGTGGTCAAAGTGGTTTGGTGCGTTTACCGGTGAAAGAATTACCGATTGATTCTCATTGGTTCTTCTTGTGGTTAATATCGAAACGTCCGACATTGATCGCCTCTGCTTTTTTAAAGCATATCGAGACCAATGGTAGAGAGTTACTGCAGAATGAGTTGGATAGAAGTGCGCTGTATTAGTTATTGCTATTTCGATTTGATAGAGCCCCTTTGAAGCTCAATATGCTGCAAAGGGATAATACAGTGGTGCTTATTCTATAGTAGAAAAGATTATAGTTTTACGATCACATCTTCCATTGCTAAGCGTGACTTAGGTGGCGCAATATTGTAATCATTTTCGGCATCTCGGTAACCAATTGCAAGTGCAACATCAGTCACGTAACCATCTAACTCGACAGCAAATTCTTTGCTTACTAATTCAGAATCAATGCCTTCCATTGGCGTTGAATCAATATTCAAACGTGCCAATGTGTGCATCGTATTACCTAGTGCTAGATAGGTTTGTGCTTTAGTCCAAGCTGATGTATCGCCATCTTCACCTGTGTTTAATTCAACAAAAGCAAACGCGCCAAAAGCACTTTCTTTGTCTTCTGGTTTAGTACGTAAATCTTCGATACCTTTGTCGATTACGGCTTCGTAGTTTGCGCGTGTATAAGTTGGATTGTGCGCAAAGATAATAATGTGTGACGCCGTCATTACATGCGGTTGGTTAAACTGGAATTTATTAGCAAAGGTATTGTGCATACGCTGTTTTGCTGCATCGCTTTCGATAATGATAAATTTCCATGGCTGTGAATTAATTGACGATGCAGATAAGCGCATTGCTTCCATTATCACGGCAAGATCGTCTTGTGATACTTGTTTTGAAGCATCAAACTTTTTAGTTGTATAACGGTTGCTTAAATCTTTGATAATTTGGTGTGTCATAATAAAACCTTAATAAATTTGTACTTAAAAATAAGTGTTCGCAAGTGATCTCGTCTATCTGTCTATGCGATCTTAGTGATTTCGTTTAGCTTGAAATTGACTACAGCACCATCAGTTGCTTGCACATACATTGCTAAATGTGGGCTATTGAGGTGAGCTTGTAATAATGCCTTGCTTTCCCAAGTTTCAACAAAAGTAAACAATGCTGGATTACTATTATCTTGATGTAAATCATATTGGATGCAACCTGCTTCAAGTCGTGTTGGTTCAACTAACTTTAATAGTTCACTTTTGACCAATTCTACTTTATCTGCTTTTGCTTCGATATTGGCAACAAGGGTTAATGGCGTCGTCATATGTATTACCTTTCATGGCATGTATTGCGTGAGTGGCGACATTATTACTGATTATTGCTATTCTACAAAGATGGTAATGCAACTAACAGTTTCAAAAATTATTTGATAATGAATATTCAAGATCTCACTCTATTTGTGCGTACAGCACAAACATGTAATATCACCGCATCCGCATTACAGTTGGACATGAGCCCTGCTGCTGCGAGTGCTGCATTAAAACGCCTAGAGAAACAGCTTGGTGTACAACTCTTTATCCGCTCTACACGTAAACTGCGTATTACTGCTGAAGGCGAGCGTTATTTATTACATTGTACTGAAGCACTCGCTGCACTAGAGAAAGGTAAAGCGTCATTAAATCAGATGCAGGGTAAGATTGCGGGTGACATTCGCTTATCGACATCGTCTGATTTAGGGCGAAATATCGTACTACCTTGGCTGGATGAAGTGATGGATATTTACCCTGAGCTCTCTATACAGTTGAATGTTGGTGATAGCTTAGCTGATTTTTTTCATGACAAAGTTGATATGGCATTACGTTATGGTGAACCGGAAGATTCATCGCTGGTGGCATTTCTGATAGCTAAGATTGATCGGGTTGTATGTGCTTCTCCAGCTTATTTAGCGCAACACGGCGAGCCTAAACATCCGAGTGAATTAACACAGCATAACTGCTTGCTCTACCGTTTTGCCGAACGCGCTTATGATACCTGGCCGTTTGCAGATAACGCCGGAAAATATGCCGTGAAAGTATCGGGCAATCGTTTAAGTAATGACGCCGACGTCGTCCATCGCTGGGTGGTGGCAGGCAAGGGTATTACGATGAAATCGCGATTAGATATGGCGGCAGATTTACGTAAAGGTAATGTTGTTGAATTACTGTCTGATTTTACTTCACCGCCTATTAGTTTATGGCTAATTTGCCCTAATCGTACTCAAGTCTCACCGGCGATGCTGATGCTGCGCGACCTATTACGCAGTAAGTGTGAGGCCGAATTAGGTTAGCGCTGTTTGGTGCTACATCTCGTCATAAAGGTATGCTACAGTGATTTAATCTATATCTCGTTAATCAAGCTGTATAATAAGGATTTTTATGACTATTGGTATTGGTGGTTCAACTGCTGCATTAGAATTAGCTAAACTGGCAGACATGACTGCTGGCGTTAAAGCGGTCTCGTTACAAGAATTCAATGATCGTATCGTGCAAGCACAAGCGATTATGCAACGCGAAGGCATTAACGCTATTTATCTTAATGCAGGTACTAATTTGTATTATTTCACTGGTATGCGTTGGGGCGCGGGTGAAAGATTAGTTGGCGCTATATTGCCTGCTATCGGTGATGTACAGTTTATTGCACCGCGTTTTGAGCAAGATACCATTAATGAGTTTATGGTTGTAAAAGGCCCGTTACATTGCTGGCATGAACATGAAAACCCTGCGCAGTTATTTGGTGAAGTGCTTGCACAACTGAATGTAACCACGGGTGTTGTCGGTATTGATGAAGCAACCGCCTTCTTTATGTTTAATAACATTCGTCATGCCAATCCACAGTTTGAATATATCGATGCGAAAGCGGTAACTGCAGGTTGTCGTCAGCAAAAGTCAGATACTGAAATTGCATTATTACAACGTGCAAAAGACATGACGTTAGAAGTGCATAAAGCTGCTGCACGTATCTTGCGTTTAGATATTTGTACTACAGAAGTTGAAGAGTTCATTCATCAAGCACATAAAGTGGTTGGTGCGCCAAAAGGCTCTTATTTCTGTATCGTGCTATTTGGTAAAGCGAGCTCGTTCCCACATGGTGTGAAAGATCCACAATTCCTAAAACAAGATGACGTGGTATTAATTGATACGGGTTGCCAGTTACATGGTTATAACTCTGATATTACGCGTACTTATGTATTTGGTGAAGCAAGTGATGAAGTGCGATCTGCCTGGTTAAGTGAAAAAAATGCCCAGCAAGCCGCATTTGATGCTGCGCAGATTAATGTGGCTTGTCAGGATGTGGATGCTGCCGCGCGCGTATCTCTAGAAGCAGATGGTTTTGGACCGGGTTATGATTTACCGGGTCTGCCACACCGAACAGGTCATGGTATTGGCTTAGATATTCATGAATGGCCATATTTAGTTGGTAACGATACAACGCCACTCGCGAAAGGCATGTGTTTCAGTAATGAACCTATGTTGGTTATCCCGGGTAAATTTGGTATTCGTTTAGAAGATCATTTCTACATGACCGATGCGGGACCACAATGGTTTACCCAACCGTCATACTCGATTGACGACCCATTTGGTTATGAAGCCTAAGGTTTTATAGGTTGAGAGTGATAGGTTAAGAGTTATGAATCAAAAGAAGCCCGCTAGACGAATCTTGCGGGTTTTATTCTTCATCGTATGTATTATAAATACATAATTTGGTTACGGCCCTTGTTCTTGGCCTTATATAGCGCTTCATCAACCCGTAAAAGTAATTCATCAAAACAGCTGTCAGTCCCAGACAATACTGTTACACCGATACTCACAGTTACCTTTAAGTCATCGCAAGTCACCGAAAAGTCATGATTTTGGAGCTTTTTTTGAATGCGCTCTGCTAAAAATATACCTTTGTCTTGTGTTGTATTTGGCAATATGATCGCAAACTCTTCTCCGCCAATCCGTGCGACAACATCTTCTCGTCGTGTTCCTTGCAATAATAGCTCAGAAATATCTATTAATACTTTGTCACCAAACGGGTGTCCGTAATTGTCGTTAAGGTGTTTAAAATGGTCGATATCAATTGAAAGAAGTGCGAGGGGTAAAGCATGACGTTGAGAGCGTGTAAATTCACGTTCAGCTTGTTCGATAAAATAACGGCGATTATATAAATTGGTTAGATAGTCAGTGTTAGCTTGCTGCTGAAATTGCTCTTTTAGCTCGTATAATTCGGTTACGTCGGTGGAGAAACCGATCAATGCGCGTTTATTATTGATGGTTATAGGGGCTTTTATACTTAAATAATGAGAAGTTCTGCCAAGATGATCGCTAACTGTTTCTTCGATTCGTTGAATACTATTGGTTTTAAAAACCTCTGCATCACTTTTATGAAAGTGGGCGGCCATCTCTTGAGGTAAAATAGAGGTTTCAAACTTGCCAATGATCTCGGTGATAGGCAGTTCAAATAGCGTTGAAACTTTGGAGTTTGCATATAAAAAGCGGCGTTCTTCATCTTTTATATACACAGATGCTGGAATATTATTTAATACGGTATCGAGTAACTGTTTTTGCTCATTGTTTAAATCGCGTAGCTGTTTTTCGATGGTGATGTCTGTCGAGATCCCTGAAATTCCACATACTTGGCCATCATCGTCGAATAGTGGGCTCTTTATCGTCTGGTAAATTCGTTGCTCACCGCTTGATTTTATATAATTGGTTTCTTCTGTGTTGATGGCTGTGGCGGTTTGCATGACCTGATGGTCATTTTTTTTAATATGGTTAGAAATATCTAGATCGAAGAATTGGGTATCATCGAATCCGATGACTTCTTCTAAAGGCTTATTAAAAAGTTGGAGAACAGCTAGATTTACGTAGGTATAACGACCTTGCAGATCTTTGGTAAATATATAGGCGCCTAAAGTATTACAAACTTGCTTTAGTGCTGCTAATTGTTGTGCTGTTGAATCATTGTGATGTGATTGCACTTAAATTCTGTCTCCATTATGTTTTATCAAATTTGAGAATAATTAATGCTAAAACACTAATTAAAAACAAAGTGATACTAATTCCATTTTAGTAATTTTATTTTGTAATTAACATAGAACAAATTAAGTTTTGATTATATATCAGTTGCTTACAAAACGCCCCTTAAATTTAAGAGTTATATTATGATAAATAATAATATGTGAGGGTAATCTAGAATGGCTATCATAGGAGAGCGGGAATAAAGTACTGTATAGACCTGAATACATGAACAAAAATCAACCCCGTTATTTAACATTGTTACTTGTAATAACGAGGCTGAGCATACATTTTTCTTAGCTGTATGGGCTATTTACTGTTAGCAACGTGCGCTGCAATTACATCCATTAATGTCGGCGATAGACAGTCATAAGATTCAAGACCGAGTACGCTCAATTGTGCTCTGATTGCCGCCATGTCTTTTGGATTTGTGCCTGTTTCAATGATTGATGAAACAAATGCAGCGAACTCTGGTGCAGACCAACCTTTGTCGTTAGATAGTTCTGTATGAACGAAGTCTAAACCAAAGAATGGGTGTGTTTTATCTTCAATGCGACCATACATGTGAACGCCACAATCTTTACACGCAAAGCGCTGGATAGTCGCCGTTGCGTCAACGACATTTAGTTTATTCGCGTTGCTTGTTACGCTTAATTTGTCTTTTGATACGACAGCAACTTGCGAAAATAAGGCACCTTTAGGTTTCCAGCATTTTGAACAACCACATGCATGGTTATGTGCTGTTTGGCTGTCTATTTTTGCTGTTACTTTATTGCTGCTACATTGGCACTGTAGCGTGCCGCCGTTAAAGTTGCTTACTGTTGGTGCTATACCAGCGTCCATTGCTGGGTGGATCTTGATATTACTTGTTGTGCAAAATGTATTTTTACATTTGCTGATGATTTTATTTATCATGTTTAATTCCTATTAATTTGATGCAGGTGCGAATGATGCGTCAGCGTTTCTGTGTGCTGTGTAGATAGCTTCGCCATTACTTTCGGCATCAAAAATTACGACTGTATATGGTGAGAACAGTAGTACATCACCAACTTCGGCTACGTATTTGTTATTGTCAGCATCACGCACAACGATCTTGCCTTTAGTGATAACTTTGTATTCAACTGAATCGTAAGCGTATTCAAATTCAACACCTGGTTCCATTGTGAAGTGACCAATCGTTAATGCGTTGCTATTGTTGGTTACGGCAACTTCTGCCATGTCACTTTTAAGGCCTTCGACTTCAAGCAATTTGCTTAGGTCATTTAATTTGAATGAACCTGACTTTAAAAGAAAAATACCTGGTTTGTTCGTTAATGTAGACATTTAATATCCTTTATTTAATCAAGTCACAAGTGTGTTGATTATTGAGTTTGGAAAGTTGTTTCGGTTTCGATGGGGGCATTCTACATTTGGACGAGGACAAAACAATACACTGAAATGGTAAAACATTGTTACCTTAAAGGTAATAATCAATCAATAAGTCGCTGTTTAATTTTACATTGTTGTTTTTGTGGTGGTTATTATTTGAGTTGACGGTTATTATTGTTGAGTTCTGAGGGGGTTGTGATGGCTACTTGATTATACCAAGTGCCATCACTTTAGCGTTTTTTAGGAATTACGCGTAGGTTGCATTGAGTTTAAAGCGGGATAACATGGATTTTAGTAATTCAGCTTGTTGGGACAGTTGTTCGGCAGCTGCAGCACTTTCTTGTGCAGTGCTGTTGTTTTGTTTGGTAACGCCGTCTACTTCGCTAACGCCTTGGTTAATTTCTTCTGCACCGATTGCTTGTTCGTTACTTGCTAGTGCGATTTGTTCAACCAGGACGGTGGTTTGACTGACACTTTCAAAAATGCTTTTTAAACTTTCAGCTGTTTGGGTGGCAATCAAGCTACCATTTTTGGTTTTCTCGACAGAACTTGCGATCAGTTTTGAGGTTTCTTCGGCAGCCGTTGTACTTCTAGCGGCTAATTGGCGGACTTCATCTGCGACCACTGCGAAACCTCGACCTTGTTCACCTGCACGCGCCGCTTCGATAGCAGCATTCAAGGCGAGCAAATTGGTTTGATCGGCAATGTCATCAATGGTATTGATGAAGTCTGCGATACTTTCACTGGCATGCGATATTTCAGCCATTGCAGCAATCATGGTTTCCATTTTTTCGATACCTTGTTCTGCCGAGCCTTGGGCAAGCGTCGCTAATTCTTGTGCTTGGTTTGCGCTTTGTGCATTTTCGCCGATTTGAGTACTCAATTGGTTTAATGATGCGGAGATGTTCTCTAGACTTACTGCCTGAGCAGATGCTCCTTCAGATAAAGTTGCACTGGTTTCTGAGACGTGGTAACTGCCCTGTGATATCTCAACACTGGTTAGCTGAGTTTGGCCTAAGACTTCATTTAAGTTAGTGGTCATTTCTTGTAATGCTAAGCCTACTGAGTCTTGATCTGAGGCTAACATGACTTTATTATCGAGTTCGCCTGCCGCGATTGTTTGTGCGAGTGTCGCTTTCTCTTTCAGGTTGGCAATCATGCTTTTCATTTCAGCAAAAATACCACGGTCATTACCATCACTTTTTAATTCTATGCTTAAGTCGCCTTTAGCGACAGTCTTGGCTATTTCAGCAATGTACGCAGGTTCACCACCAAGCAAATTCATAATATGACGGGTGAGCCAGACCGCAATGATAATGCCTGTAATAATAGCGAGTATTGTACCTAAAATAGTGGTGTTAATTACGGTAGATTCAGTTTTTTCCAACTCGAGCATTCTAGCATTCATTAAGCTTGTTTCTCGTTGCTTAAAGGTTTTTATTTGTTCGCGGAATTTATCAAAATACACCTTACCTTTAGCTTCACCAACAAGGTCTGCCATATCATTCATCGTCTTGGCATCACCTATGCTACGGCGTAGGGCGATTTGTTTTTCAACGACTTTCGCTATCCATTCATCAATGGTTGATTTACTCGAATTTAATAATGCTACTTGAGCTGGGTTGTCAGACACAGTGCTGGATAATTGCGTGATCAAGCTATAAAATTGCTCTTTACCTTGGTTATAAGGTGATAAAAATTCGTCTTCTCCTGCAAGTAAGAAACCGCGCATACCTGTTTCCATATTAACCGCCGATGCGACGATGGCTTGTGCTGTGGCGATGACTCGATAAGTGTGTTCAACTCGTTGAC
>NZ_BLRL01000008.1:162298-180554 GCF_015082335.1 Moritella sp. F3
TCCCTGTTTCCATATTAACCGCCGATGCGACGATGGCTTGTGCTGTGGCGATGACTCGATAAGTGTGTTCAACTCGTTGACTTAGGGATCTTAACTCTTGAATATTCGTACTGTTTTTAGCGTTTTCTTTACGTCCTATCATTAGTGCTTGTTCGCGTTCGATGAAGGTTTGTAATTGCGTTCTAAATTTATCGAAATACAGTTTCCCTTGTGCCTGCCCGATTAAATCGGCCATATCGTCCATGTTTTCTGCGTTACCAATGTCTGCTCTTAAGGCGATGACGGGCTCAGTGACATTCTTTTGCCATTCGTCGATTGTTGTCTTAATATCTTCTATTAATGCCACTTGCGCAGGATTATCTGAGACAGTTTCAGCAAGGCTGCCGGTTAAAGTATTAAATGTCTGTTCACCATTTTTGTAAGGTGCTAAGAAATCAGCTTTACCTGCGAGTAGATAACCGCGCATACCTGTTTCCATATCAACGGCTGCAGCTTCAATATTTGATGCTTTAGCTAATACTTTATGCGTGTGGTCTACCCAGCCAAAATTACTGACAAGTGATTTAACACTGAATAGTACAACCAGAGTGACGGCCAGCATTAAAGATAGGATAAGCCCATAACTTGAATATAATTTGGTGGTGAATTTCATATTTTTAAACATAACTGTCTCCGCGGTAACGTCCTGTAAGCACTCTTATCTACATGAATTGTCGATTTAAAGTATGTATAGGTATGAAGTCTAGTAACTAAGGAGAGGTTATTGTTGTAGTTTTTTTATAAGTGGCCATTTTACTGTATATCTGTGAGCTGTGGTTGATAAATGAAATTAAACGCTAAAGTTGCCTTAGTTGATTAGTGTTTTATTTAGTTATTTTCGTGGTTTACTTAGTTGGTGATTTGCTGTCTAGTTGTGATTATTTTTTAGAGGGCTAAATAGAAAAGGAAGCGCAGAGGCTTCCTTTTGACGAATAAGGCATGTGAGTATGATTATTCGTTAGTGTAACGTTAGGATGTTACAGCAAGTTATTAAGCGAAGTGTGCGTCTAATTCTTCGCTACCACCAATGTGTTTACCACCGATGAAGATTTGTGGCACTGTGCTAAGACCTGTTACAGCACGTAGGCTTACTGTTGTAGCATCTTTGCCTAGTACTACTTCTTCATAGCTTAGGCCTTGGTCGATTAATGTTTGCTTTGCTTTAGCGCAGAATGGGCAACCAGGTTTAGAGAATACTGTAATTGATTCTTGTACCTTGTATTCTGGTGCAACATAAGCAAGCATTGTATCAGCGTCAGAAACTTTGAACGGGTCACCTGGTTCGTCAGCTTCGATGAACATTTTTGCTACCACGCCGTTTTTAACCAGCATGCTATAACGCCATGAACGCTTGCCAAAACCGATATCAGACTTGTCTACTAACATGCCCATACCTTCAGAGAATGCACCGTTACCGTCTGGGATGAAAGTAATGTTTTCAGCTTCTTGTGCGTCTTTCCAAGCATTCATTACGAACGTATCGTTTACTGATACACATAATATTTCATCAACACCATGTGCAGAGAATACGCTTGCTAGCTCGTTGTAACGTGGTAAGTGGCTTGATGAACAAGTCGGTGTGAATGCGCCTGGTAGGCTGAATACAATCACAGTTTTGTTAGCAAATAGCTCTTCTGTAGTACGATTTACCCATGCATCACCTTGACGGATTGGGAATGTAACTTGTGGAACTGCTTGGCCTTCTTTCGATACTAATGTAGTCATAATATATTCCTTAGTGCAGCTCTTAATTAAGCTACTTTTGTTTAAGTTATTCTTTATAAAAGTATTTGGTTAAGACGTTGTGTCTGCCTCGTCTTGATGTAGCTATTATGCAAAATATCACAGTATTGGTCTAATCGATTGAATCTTTCATTTCGATAGGTGTAACCTATATTGAAGCTATCGATAATGATATTTCGATTGGTTCTAGCTATTGTTAAATGATTGTTTTAACGATGGTGTAAACCTTTGCTGTTAAGCGTAGAGCCATAATGCAGGGGAATTATTGATATTGAAAGATAAGTTAATTTGATGATGTGTTTATGTGATGTTGTTATGTATGTGTAGATAAAGACAAAAAAGCCCCAGTTGATACCGAGGCTTAGCGTTATTTGTATGCTGAGTGCTTACGATTACTCTACCGTAACAGCTTTCGCTAAGTTACGTGGCTGATCGACATCAGTACCCTTAATCAGGGCTACGTGGTATGACAGCAACTGCATTGGTAGCGTATAGAAGATCGGCGCAGTTATTTCACTTACATGTGGCATAGTGATGATCTTCATGCCTTCTGATTCCACAAAACCAGCGTCTGCGTCAGCGAACACATACAGTAGGCCGCCACGTGCACGTACTTCTTCAATGTTAGATTTAAGTTTTTCTAACAATTCATTGGTCGGTGCAATCACCACAACTGGCATATCGGCATCAACTAACGCTAAAGGACCGTGTTTTAATTCACCGGCTGCGTATGCTTCTGCGTGAATATAAGAGATCTCTTTAAGCTTAAGCGCTGCTTCCATCGCGATAGGATAGAATTCCCCGCGACCTAAAAATAATGTGTGGTGCTTATCGGCAAAATCTGGTGCAAGCGCTTCGATTTCTTTATCAAATGATAATGATGTTTCGATTTGCGCTGGTAGGGCATGCAGCGCTGTTACAATTTCAGCTTCTTTTTCGGCGTTAATGACTTTTTTCTCTTTACCTAATGCAGTTACTAGCATTAATAAAGCAGATAATTGTGTCGTGAATGCTTTTGTAGAAGCAACGCCAATTTCAGTACCTGCACGCGTCATGAATGCAAAGTCTGATTCACGTACTAACGAAGAGCCAGCTACGTTACAAATAGTCATTGCCGCCATGTAGCCTCTTTCTTTAGCAAGACGTAGCGCTGCTAAAGTATCCGCTGTTTCACCTGATTGTGACAAGGTGATAAGTAGGCTGTTAGGACGTGTTACAAATTTACGGTAGCGGAATTCAGATGCAATCTCGACATCACAACTTACGCCTGCTAATGATTCAAACCAATAACGCGCAGTCATACCGGCATTGTATGATGTGCCACAGGCGATAATTTGAATGTGTTCAACTTTCGGTAAGATTTCAGCGGCGTTAACACCGATGCTTTGGGTGATCACGCTATTCGCTGACAGGCGGCCTTCCATTGTATTAGTCAGTGCTAAAGGCTGCTCAAAGATTTCTTTTTGCATGTAATGACGGAATTTTCCTTTATCTGCAGCGTCATGTTCAGCGTTTGATTCAGTTACTTCACGTGTGACTGCATTACCGTTGATATCAAATACGTTTACATCGCGGCGCGTTACTTCTGCTACATCACCTTCTTCAAGATACATAAAGCGACGAGTTACGCTAAGTAGCGCTAATTGATCGGATGCTAAGAAGTTTTCACCCACACCTAAGCCGATTACAATTGGGCTACCTGAACGAGCAACAATTAATTTACCTGGTTCTAAACGGTTAAGTACAACAGTACCGTAAGCGCCATCTAATTGCGTGGCAGTTTTTTGTACTGCATCAAGTAGGCTATCTGTTGAACGTAATTCCCATTCAACTAGGTGGGCGATAACTTCTGTGTCTGTTTGCGATTGGAATACATAACCACGTTGTTGTAGTAGCGCGCGCAATGATTCATGATTTTCAATAATACCGTTATGTACCACGGCTATATCACCAGATACATGCGGATGCGCATTTGCTTGTGATGGTTCGCCATGTGTTGCCCAGCGCGTATGTGCAATACCTGTACCGCCTACAGGCTGTTGAGTATCGACTGCAGCCGCTAATTCTTTTACCTTACCTAAGCTACGAACGCGTTGAAGGTTGTTATCTTGATCGACAATTGCCACTCCAGCCGAATCATATCCGCGGTATTCTAAGCGACGTAAACCTTCAACTAAAATTTCAGCGATATCTCTTTGCGCAACAGCACCAACAATTCCACACATGGTCTTCTCCTAGCTTTATAAATTGTATAAATGTTTAAACAAGTAAATAATCACGTGATAGTAGTGCCTATCGGTCCGTGAAGACGTGCGTCCTGATATAACTTGCTTTAATGATTTTGAAATCGAAACGTTTTTTATTAAATGATTACTTGGTTTTATTTTTGAAACGTAACTTAAATTTTTTATTAGTTACGTTTCATTAAATATAGCCTGTGATTGAAATTTATCTAGTTTCCACTGGCTATTTAGCGACTTAAGTTAGACTTAAACACAAGTAATGTTTCGATTCGGTGGTATTTTAGTTTCGTTTGTTTCGTTTGTCTATTTAAAGTTACAGTTTATGTGCGGTTACAACGTAATTAATGAAATCAACGTCGATAATGTTTCATTACGTTATGATGTAGATCCTTAATGTTAGTGTAGTTTAGGGGATGCATACATCTCAAATTCAGCAGCTAAAAAAGCCAGCAGAAGCTGGCTTGGTTATGACGCGAATACGCGTTGTTAATGTTTATGACCTGTATGGTCGGTTGTTTTTTCATATAGCTTCGCGTCTACTTCTTGGCCTTTTGCAGGGCGAGGCACAATCTCAAATACTTCATCAAACTCAACCATGGTGCTAAGCAGTTTGTTCAATACTGTTTGGTCTCCTTTTAAACCCGCGTCTTTACTTGCAAGGAGATCTTTTAATGTTGTTTTTTGCAAGATGATTTTAGTCACATCGCTACGGTTAATAAACAAGGTGGCCTCTGCTTCGAGTGCTTTATCTACTTTGATGTTATTCAAATTACCATTCGACATTTCTACATAGTAAGTATCTTCGACATCCGGCAATACTACATTTAAGGTAAATGGTGTGTGCTGTGCTTTTAGTGAATCAACTTTCACTGCCATATAATCGAGTAAGTTTTCAATCGTCATATTGGCAAGTACATCTGCAGACGCCGTTTTAGGGTTGCCTGGCATTGTTCCTACACGTAGCTCTTGCGCGCCAGTAAGATAGGTATTTCTCCAACCTGCACCTTCAGATTGGTAGCCTAGTTGTTCGTAAGAGTCAGCGAGTAGTTGACGCGCTTCGGTGTTTTCCGGTTCCACTTGCATCACTTTATTCAGTACGGTTGCAACAAAGCGGTATTCACCTTTTTCAAAGTCAGCATGTGCCTTTTTAAGAATGACTTCACTGCCACCCATGTATTCAACAAATTTGGCTGATTGTGGCTTAACTGGTAGTGGGTTCAAGTTAGCTGGATTCATATCAAAGTAGCCTAGGTACATGTTATATACGGCCCGCGAGTTATGTGAATAAGTACCGTGGTAACCATTGGTATGCCAACTTTGCTGTATGCTATCAGGCATGACGTCATAGATCTTGTCACCTAAATCTTGCATCACATAACCGTCGTTTGCTAAACGTAATGTCTGGTTATGGGTAAAGCCATAAGCATCACGTTGCATTTTTAGGTAACCTGAAATCTCTTCATTCCCCCAAATAGGTGCAGAATGTGATGCAAATAATACGTCTGTTTTAGCGCCCCAAGTCACTAACATTTCGTTGATTTTTTTCGACCATTTAAGTGAATCACGCACTTTAGCACCGCGTAATGTATACACGTTATGCATACCTTGATAAGTGAGTTCACCTGTCCACAGAGTATTGATACTTGGAATAAACGTCACCATCTCTGATGCGGCTTCGGTGCCGGATGCATCCATGAACTTCATTTCTAGGCCATCGATGACTAAGGTTTCTATTTCTTGTTCATGGTTAAGTTCATAATCCGGCAATACGTAAGTGATTTCACCTTTAGAGATGCCTTTTGCTAACGCAGCGTCGACAATACCGTGATTGTTACGGTCTAATGTTGCGCCGTATTGATAAGCGGCGCGGCGTGACATGGCATTACCGGCTAATACGTTCTCATCAACAATCTCTTTGGTTATGTTTTTTGAGCCGTATACTTTCACATTGGGGAAAGCATCTTTAATTGCACGTGAACCACCGAAGTGATCGGCATGTGAGTGTGAGTAGATCATGGCGACAATCGGCAAGTTACCTGCTTCAGGTACATTTTCTTGGAAAAACTTCAGTGATTGTGCGGCTGACTCTTTAGTTAATAACACATCGTAAACAATCCAACCGCTATCACTACGAATAAAAGAGATTGAAGAAAGGTCTGTACCACGCACTTGGTAAATTTTACCCGGTACCACTTCATATAGACCTGTTGCGGCTTGATTTAATACCGCTTGGCGCCATAACGATGGGTTTACTGAATCTGGGGCATTATCGGCATTGGCTACGTCAGAATCAATAAAGTTAAAGCTATTACGGATGATGTCACCAGTTGCTTGATCGAATGCTGCAATTAAACCACGGTTGTTATTATCAAAAGCACGCACATCGTTAAAGTTTAGTGTCTTTGCAAATTCATTATTGTATTGAATCGTTGATTTACTTGCATCTTTACCGCCTTGCTCACCAATCGTGCTGAGGTGGGCATGGTCGTGGTCGGCTGCAATTGCACCTAAAGAAATAGAAGAGATAACGATAGCTAATGTAGTTTTTTTCATAATATCACCCGTTAAGAATTACTTTATAAAGATATAAACCATTTAGAAAGCGTAGCAGATAACTGGTTGTTAACTGCTTTGTTTCGATGAGGTAATAATAAACATTGCTGGTGGATAAAAGAACGGGGGAGAGGTTATGGTTATCATAAACTGTAGTTATACTAAAATAGTCGCTGCACTTATAATAAACTCAAACGTAGTAATGGAATTGATACTAGCTAAGGAGTGGAACCAGAGCTAAAAATTGATTAATTTATTTTTTATTTTTTCTCTTAGTGTTTGATGGTCTTTATCGTTGAGATAACGTTTGTGATAAATCAAATGGAAGTCGATAGGTTTCATGATAAAAGGCGGCTCGAGGACTTTTAGTCCCAAACTATCTGCAATATGACAAAGGCCTTCGGGGATAGCTGCAATGTAATCGGAGTTTTGTACTGCTAGCATCATGTTGGCTGGACTCGATACTTGCACTCTGATGTCTCGCGCTTTCAATGCTGTTTTGGCAAAATATTCCACAGCTCGCATATTATTACGCACCAGTTTCATTGCTACATGACCCAATTGTAAGTACTGCTCCATGGTGATGCTATCTGTAACCGTTGGGTGGTCTTTGCAACACACTAATTTAAGATGTTCTTTACGCACCAGTTCAAAACAAAAACTGCTATCTTGCTGTGTGACGTTATCTATCGCAAGGTCAATTTTTCGCATTCGTAAATCGTTAAATGTACTCTCTTCGCTATCGTGAGATTCTATTAATTGAATGTCATTAATACTGCTGAGTTTGAGCAGGATGCTTTCGGGTGCGTAAACAATAAAATGTTCTTTGTTGCCCAATGCATTGTCAACAATTTCTAATACCGTCGAAACCTGAGAGTAGAAACTTTGCGCATTTGGCGTCGGGCTTAATTTACGGCCACTGCGAATGAATAGCGGGTAACCTAAATATGTTTCTAAGCGTTTAATAGAACCACTCATTGCTGGCTGGGATACATCTAACAATTCAGCCGCTTTAGTAATAGAGTTAAGCTCGTATACTTTAACAAAGGGCTTAATGAGGTTCATATCAAAATCGGTCATAACGGTTAGCCTAGGGGTTACTTAATAAAAAGTGTTAATGAACCAAGAAAAAAAGCAGCATACTTAATACTGCAGTAAGTAAGGTGTTGCGGGTCAGTAAGATCAACAATACCGCAAATACAGCTCCGATTAAATAACTGTTATCCAGATTTAGGTGTAAGGTATTATCTTGTAAAAAGACAATAGGCGCTAAAATTGCGGTCAGTACGGCGGGTGCTGAGTAGCTTAAAAACTTGACCATACCTGCACTTAGGCGCAAGGGGAGTTTAGGTTCAATGAAGATATAGCGGCTAATGAAGATGATGACAGTCATTAAAATAATCGTTAACCAGATCATAGGTCGTCTCCTGGTCTTGTTAGTGGAGTCTGGTTTGGGTGTGTTTCATTGGTTAATTTAGCTGTAAGCATACCAGCGCTCATGCCTGATAAGGCCGCGATAAGTAAACCTCCTGGAACATGAAACAATTCACAAACGACAGCCATGACTAACGAAACCAGTACGCTAACCAGAATCGACGGTGTTTTAATAGCAGGTACGACTAATGCAATAAAAGTCGCTGCAATGGCGAAGTCTAAACCGAGCTCATCTAAATTAGGTATTTGCTGACCCGCGATAATACCCACTGCAGAGGCAATGTTCCAAATGAGATAGAAACTAAAGCCACCACCAAATGCAAACCAGCGGTCGAACTTGTGTTGTTTGGTTTCACTACAGATCGCAAATAATTCGTCGGTGAGTAAGAAACCTAAGGTTAAGCGCCAGCGTAATGGCAAAGGACTCATTTGATGGCGCATTGCCATACCATATAAGAAATGACGTGAAGTAATAAGCAATGTTGTTAATAGAATACTGGTTAAGCCAATACCCGACTTTATCATGCCGACAGCAACCAATTGCGCAGCACCGGCAAATACAATAGCTGACATGGCTTGGCTTTGCAGCATATCTAATCCAGCTTCAATGGCATAAGAACCGGCTAAGATACCCCAAGGGATGACGGCGATACTTAGCGGCATTGCTGCTATAGCCCCTTTTAAGGCTGATTTAAGTTTTGATTGGGACACTTGTTCTGAGTCGGCTTGTTGATCCTGCATCGCTGAATCCTTGTGATGGCTGGGGGCTACGCTATAGCTATGCTGTAGTGATGTCGTGGTTATATTGTAGTTATATCATGGAGAGTAATAATGGAGGTAATAAAAAACCCAGCGTACTGGGTTTTTAAATTGCTACACCAATTAAAGGTATATTACTTATGATCTATGATTAATCAATTAATTAGTGTTGCGCTTTTAATTAATGCTGTGCTTTGTGCTCGCCAGTACCAAAGTGCCAATCGTAATGGAAGCTTTGGCTTGCATCTTGATCTTTACGACGGTAAGTATGGCCACCAAAGTAATCACGCATTGCTTGAATTAAGCTTGCAGATGAATCTGCTTCACGGTAACAATCATAGTAGCTCATTGCTGCGCTGATTGAAGGCATTGGCATACCTTGCATGATCGCTTTCGCTAACACTTCACGCCACGCCATTTGGCTTTCAGCTAGTGTATTAGTGAAACGTTCCGCTAACATTAGGTTCAATAGCTCAGGTTCAGCTTGGTATGCTTTCGAGATATCATCTAAGAAGTGAGCACGGATCACGCAACCGGCACGCCATATTTTTGCAATTGCAACGTAATCTAAAGTCCAGTTATGCTCTTTTTCTGCTGCAGTCATCAATTCAAAACCTTGCGCGTAGCTACAGATTTTTGAACAATATAATGCATCAGATAATTTTTCTAACCATACGTTACGGTCTTCGATAGAAACGGCAGGGCCTGCAAGTTTCGTCGCGCCAACCTGACGGATAGATTTTTGTGTGCTTAGGCAACGTGCAAATACAGATTCTGCAATCGCGTTTGCTGGTACGCCAAGCTCTAATGCTTCACGTGCAGTCCAGTTACCAGTCCCTTTTTGGCCTGCTTGATCCATGATTACATCAACCATAGGTTTACCAGTTGCTTCATCGACAACCTTCAGGATGTTACCTGTGATCTCGATAAGGTAGCTTTGTAGCTTGCCTTTATTCCATTCACTGAATACTTCACCGACTTCAACAGCAGACATACCTAAGATTTGACGCATAAATTGCACAACTTCTGCAATCATTTGCATATCAGCGTATTCGATACCGTTGTGTACCATCTTAACAAAGTGACCAGAACCGATAGGACCAATGTATTCTGCACAAGGCTCGCCTTCAGGTAATGGCTGGTCTACTTGTGTACGTGCAATTTCAACGCCTGTTACAGGATCTACTTTTGCTGACATTGCTTGCCACATAGGTTTTAACCATTCCCATGCTGCTCTGTCGCCACTTGGCATAAGTGATGGACCGAAGCGAGCACCCACTTCACCACCAGAAATAGCACAAGTGAAGAAGTTAAATTTGCCAGCATACGAATCTGCACGGGCAATAGAGTCACGCCATTGGCTGTTACCAGTATCAACAACGATGTCGCTTGCTTCTAAACCTGCTGCAATTAAGTCGTTACAAATGATATCAACAACAGGGCCTGCTGGAACAGAAAGCACGATACGACGTGGCGTATCTAATTGTTGAATGAGTTCAGCAAGATCAGCAACGGCAATTAATTTTGCTGCTGTTAATGGTTGATGACGCTTAACGATGTCTGTACGACGCGCTTCGTTAATGTCAAAAGCGGCAACTGAGAAACCACGTTCTGCTAAGTTTAATGCCATGTTGGCACCCATTACGCCTAAACCTATTACTGCAATATCAATATTATTGTTCATCTGTTCCTCTGTGCTTTGGCAAGTCATGAAGGTGAGAATTGGCTAATGCCTGATTGTTTAAGGCATGATATAGAAAGTAGCAAAAGATACAATGTTAACGCTATCGTTATTTGTCTTTTTCATCTAAATCATACTTTTTTCATAAACTAATTTTAAATCATTAAACTTGATATGGTTAATCAGCATTGTCTTATGAGATCTATCTCACACTATCATAGTTTGTTTAAATTTAAGATTGGTTCTTTCCTGCTCAACTATATAAATATGGCTAAAATTATTAATATATTTATACAGACGTCTTTGTGAATATTTATATATACATAGCTGTAACATTAAAGATTTAATGCATTAGCAAATGTGTTAATAATCATACGTTTTTGCTAATTTAAAGTTAATTAAAAAGTTTATTTACCCTTAATTTTAGATAGGTATAATGTGTTAAGTATTTTATAACTAAGGATATTAGGCGTATGAGTTCCAACAGTCGCAAGTCTGGTCGAGTGACCTTGCAAGATGTTGCAAATAAAGTGGGCGTTACGAAAATCACAGTCTCTAGGGCGATTCGTACACCTGAGAAAGTATCGGAATCATTACGCTTAACTATCCATAAAGCAATAGATCAAATGGGCTATATCCCTAACCGTGCAGCGAGCATGTTAAGTGCTAAGCAAAGTAAAACGGTTGTATTGATTGTACCTTCGCTCTCTAACGGTGTATTTGCTGATGTTGTACGCGGTATTAATGATGTGATGTTAGGGCAAGGATTTCAGATCTTATTAGGCCATTCTGGTTACTCTCTATTAGAAGAAGAGCGCTTAATCGAAACCTATTTACAGTTTGGTATTGATGGCATCATTATTTCAGGCACACACCACACAGAACGCAGTAACCGCTTATTACGTAAATCCAACTTGCCAGTTGTCGAGATCATGGAATGTAATGATAACGCCATTGATATGTCTGTTGGCTTAGACCACGCCCAAGCGGGTTATAAGATGACCGAGCACCTCATTGGTAAAGGTTATAAAAACATTGGTTTTGCTGGTGCGCGCATGGATTTACGTGCGCAATTGCGTTTAGACGGTTGGCGTAAAGCAATTTGGGAAACTGAATTGAGTGATGAACGCGTAGTAACGAGTAACTATTCATCGAATTATCAAATGGGCGCAGATATGTTGACAGAGATATTAGGTGAATGGCCTGATACTGATTGTATCTTCTTCTGTAATGATGATTTAGCAGCAGGTGCTTTGTTTGAATGCCAACGTCGTAATCTGAAAGTACCGAAGGATATTGCCATTGTTGGTTTTAATGATCTTGATATCTGCTCAGCAACAAATCCTAAATTAACGTCAGTGTCTATTCCGCGTTTCGATATCGGTGAACAAGCGGCAACGATGTTACTTAAAAAAATTAATGATGAACCAATTGAAAATAAGCATTTAGATCTCGGTTTTATTATTTCTGAACGTGGAAGTACTTAAGCTCTGCTGATAATACTTGTTTTTTTTCGTGTTAACGGTAACATTGCATCTAGTTAATTTAGAGCAATGTTAAGAAGTAGATAATATGAAAGGTAGGAGTATTATTGTCATGGGCGTTTCAGGTAGCGGAAAGTCCACGATAGGATTAAAAATTGCACAGCAACTTGGCGTTAAATTTATTGACGGTGATGATCTGCATCCGAAAGCTAACATTTTAAAAATGGCCGCGAGCCAGCCTTTAAATGATGCAGACCGTGAACCTTGGTTAGAGCGTATCCGCGATGCGTGTTTTAGTATTGAACAGAAGAATGAAACCGGCGTTATTGTTTGCTCGGCATTACGCAAAGATTATCGTGATCAAATACGAGATGGTAATAAAGCCATCACTTTTATCTATTTAGACGGTAGTTTTGATTTAATTTTAACACGTATGAAAGCAAGAGCAGGGCACTTCTTTAGCGGTGATGATATGTTACGAAGTCAATTTAATACGTTGGAATTACCTTTACAAGATGAAGATGACGTACTTTCTATACCTATTAATGGTACAATCGATGACATCGTAACACTCAGTATCGAAGCTTTAAATCAGGATTAATCTGACGCTATTGAGCTGATGTTCGATTAAATTTATAAAACACCAGTGTATTTATAAATTATAATAATGGTCATATTTTAATCAAAATATGACCGTTTTTTTTATCTAAAAAATCAACTTTCAAATGAAATAGATAAGTTGTACATATGTAATAATAGTGACTTTAAAGTTGAAGTTATTCGACAATTTTATGTGAAAATGTGATATTACCCCTAGAGTTTAACTGTTTTGGAGAGTAAGATTGCCCCAACAGTTACCGGTAACATGGCGATTGGCATATAAAGCTAACATAACAATCATTATCGGGTTATAAGAAACAAGGATACCGCTACTAATGAAAACGATTTCTAAAACAATTATTGCAGCGTCAGTTGCAACATTAATGAGTGCATCAGCATTCGCTGCTGAATTTAATTTCAAATTCCAATCTTCTGATCCATCAGGTGAAAAGAATTTCCAAGTGCAACAAGCATGGGCTGACCAGTTAGAAAAAGATACTGACGGCCGAATTGATGTAACTATGCTACCTGTAGGTGCTGTAATTAAGCACACAGAAACTCTGGATGGTATTAAATTTGGTGTTTTACAAGGTCACATTACGGCAACAGGTTTCTTTGCTGGTAAAGATCCTGCATTTGGCTTGATGGGTAACACTGTTGGCGCTTGGTCTGAACCGGAACAATTATTAGATTACATGTATAACGGCGGCGGTAACGAGCTAATGCGTGAAATCTACAAGCCATACGGTATCTACTATATTGGCGCATCAGCAACAGGTCTTGAAGCGTTTGTTTCTAAAGTGCCGCTAAACGGTGTTGCAGATCTTAAAGGTCTTAAGTTGCGTGCCCCTGAAGGTCTAGTACAGCAAGTATTTGCTGCCGCGGGCGCTTCACCAGTTAACTTACCAGGTTCTGAAGTATTTACTGGTCTAAGCAAAGGCGTTATTGATGCTGCTGATTACACCGTATTCTCAACGAACCATAAAGCGGGTCTAAATGATGTAGCACCGCATCCTGTATATCCTGGCTTCCATTCTTTACCTGCAATTGAAGTATCAATCAGTGCTAAATCGTGGAACAAACTACCAGCTGATTTACAAAAAATTATGCAAGATTCAGTTAAAACGTTTGCTTACACTATGGTTGATACCTTGAAAAAAGCAGATGCAGAAGCTGTAGCAGAAGCCATTGCAGATCCAAAAATCACAGTGCATGACTGGCCAGCAGCAGAGCGTAAGAAATTCCGTACTATTGCTCGCAGCCAATGGGAAGTTTACGCAAAACGTTCTCCAAACGCACAAAAAGTATATGACTCTGTAACTGCACATTTAAAAGCGAAGAACTTACTGTAATTTAAGTAAGTGTTATACCTGAAGGCTGCGTAGCAGCCTTTTTTTCCACTTAGAAGATGAAAAAATCGATGAGTAATCCAGAAGAACTGCAACCAAGAAACCGTCTCGATGCGGGTATTATATGGGCTGGCAATGCAATCAGTGTGTTGTTTCTGTTTACGGTATTAATATCGTTTTATGAAGTACTGATGCGTTACGTATTTAATGCGCCGACGATTTGGGTTCATGAAACAGCATCCTTTATTGGCGGCACATTATTTGTACTTGGTGGCGCTTATGGATTAGCGACAGACAAACACGTACGTGTTGTCCTTATTTACGATCATGTATCTGAACGTACAAAACAATACTTAAATGTATTCCACCATATTATGGGTTTGTTGTTCACTGTATTGCTTTCTTTTGCTGCATGGACAATGACTGAAGGTGCTTGGTATGCACCTTGGGGCGAGATGCGCTTAGAAACATCGGGCTCTGCTTGGGACCCTGCATATCCTGCGCTACTTAAAGCGTTAATTTTTGGTACTCTGTGTTTAATGTCTGTGCAATTTGTGTTGCACCTGATTCAAGAAATCCACGGCTTAGTTAAGAAGAATAAATAATATGTTTGATCTTTCATCTATCGGTATTGGTTACGGCAGTTTGTTAATGCTTGTGCTTATGATTGGCCTGTTATTAACAGGTATGCAATTAGCATTTGTAACGGGCTTAGTCGCTGTTATTTTCACATTTGGTTGGTTTGGTCCAGAAGTTTTACCGCTGATCACCAGTCGAATTTATAGTTTTGTTAGTGGGTACGTTTTCTTAGCCGTGCCTATGTTTGTATTGATGGCCGCCTTGCTTGACCGTTCTGGTATTGCGCGTGACTTATTCGATGCAATGAAAAAAGTAGCGCGTAACATTCGTGGTGGCGTTGCGGTTCAAACATTATTAGTAGCTGTATTACTTGCATCTATGTCAGGTGTGATTGGTGGCGAAACGGTACTGCTTGGTATTCTTGCATTACCACAAATGCTGCGTCTGGGTTACGACCGTAAACTGGCGATTGGTACAACTTGTGCTGGTGGTGCCCTGGGTACTATGTTACCGCCAAGTATCGTATTAATTATTTATGGCCTTACGGCAAGTGTTTCAATTGGCGATCTGTTTAAAGCCTCATTCTTACCCGCTGCAATACTCGCGTTATTGTATATTGTGTATGTATTGGTTCGCTGTTATTTAAACCCGTCATTAGCGCCATTGCCAACAGCTGAAGAGTTAGCGGAAGACGAAGCAAAAGACATTAACTTTAAGAAAGCGTTATTATTCCCAATGCTGTCTGTTGGTGTTGTACTGGGTAGTATCTACAGCGGTATTGCGTCAATTACAGAAGCATCGGCATTAGGTGTTGTAGGTATCGCGATTAGTGCTGCTATTCGTGGTGAACTTAACTGGAACATGCTGAAAGAAAGTTCAATTGCGACATTGCGTACTTGTGGCATGATCATCTGGATTGGTATTGGTGCGAGCGCATTAGTAGGTGTCTATAACCTAATGGGCGGTATTGATTTCGTCAGTGACGGTATTCTAGCCATGAGTGGCGGTAGCCCAATGGGGACTATCTTAATCATGATGGCCGTGCTGTTTGTATTGGGTATGTTCCTTGATTGGGTTGGTGTTGCATTATTAACAATGCCTATCTTTGTGCCGATTGTTGTTGGTTTAGGCTTTGACCCAATTTGGTTTGGTGTGGTGTTCTGTATGAATATGCAGGTTTCCTTCTTATCACCGCCATTTGGCCCAGCTGCTTTCTACCTTAAATCGGTAGCACCAAAAGATATTAGTCTAGGTGAGATCTTCAGTGCACTTGTCCCATTTATTTGCTTGCAAGTTGTCGCGTTAGCCTTGCTTATCATCTTCCCTGAGTTAGCTTTATGGTGGAAATAACCAATTTGGGATAGGTGACCAATACGACATTTTGTTACATTAGTAGCTAAAAACCCATCGTTAGAAATAACTGTGGGTTTTTTTTATTTAAAGTTTAAGCTTAAATTCAAATTAGCGCTAAAGTATTGGCGTTTTATTTTTATTAATAACAAAGGCTTAGTGTTTATTTTTATTTTGTTTTTATGTCTCTTGTCTTTAATTCACCTTGTAGGCAATTGTTAAATGTAAATACTAAATCAATACAATGGTTTATGTTTTATTAAATATGTATAATAAAAGCGCAGTTAAAACTAATGCTTTGTATGCCTTTTCTGTTGTTGTTATTGGCCGTGGGTGTCAGTGTTAATTAAATGTGCTAGTAGTAGGTATAATTACTACTATTATTAGATGATTAAGTGTTGGTTAGTATGAAGATTCTAGATAAGTAATCAGAGTATAAACCGACAATCACGCAGGGCTTTACCTGAGCCATGGAATTAAGATAGTTAAAAGGACTTACACATGATCACATTTGTCATCCCACAGCACGCACAAGTTATATCTGTTAACGGTAAAGCGGAACATATACTTGAGCAGGATAGTCAATCTCTAGAAAGCGGTTATGAAATCGCTGCGGGTGACAAAATTGAGATAACATCTGGTGCCCAGGTGGTATTGAAATATGCAGATGGTTCAGAAGTGATCATTGATGAGCATTTTAAAGCAACAGATAATGCTGACACGTCTGATGTAGCGATGGATGTGTTAGATGAAATTACCGAAGATAGTGACCAATCTATATCGGAAAAACCGCAAGTTAGCGATGATGTTTTAGCCGAAATTAGTGCCATTCAAGACTTAATCCTTTCTGATGAAGAATTTATTGACCCTGTTAGTACTGCTGCCGGTAGTGCTAGCGATGGTGGCCGTTCGTCAGCGATCTCTGTTGCGCGTACTGGCGATGAAACTCTGGCTCACGCTGAATTTGAAACTAAAACCTTTACGCAGAGTGGGCAAAATAAAGTATTTGTTGATACGAGTATGACGGATGCGCTTGGGTCAGTTGATACGAGCATTGTAACGCCAACAGCTGACATCAATGCGGGCTCAGATAGCGCAATCGATGATGACGACATTACGAACATTAATACGCCAACGATTGATGGTACGGGCGAGATAGGTTCAACGGTTGTTATTACCAATGCTGCCGGCGTTGAAGTGGGTACGGCAGTTGTTGATACTGATGGTAACTATTCGATTACCACTGCTGAATTAGCTGATGGCACACAAGACTTAACTATCACCACGACGGATGTTGCGGGTAACTCTGCTGCGACGACGCAAGCTATTACAGTTGATACCAGCATTGTGACGCCAACGGCGGACATCAATGCGGGCTCAGATAGCGCGATTGATAATGACGATATTACCTCTGACAGTACGCCAACTATTGATGGTACGGGTGAGATAGGTTCAACGGTTGTTATTACCAATGCTGCCGGCGTTGAAATGGGTACGGCAGTTGTTGATACTGATGGTAACTATTCGATTACCACTGCTGAATTAGCTGATGGCACACAAGACTTAACGATCACCACTACAGATGTTGCTGGAAACTCAGCCTCTGTTACGCAAGCTATTACGGTTGATACCGACATTGTGACGCCAACGGCGGACATCAACGCGGGCTCAGATAGCGCGATTGATAATGACGATATTACCTCTGACAATACGCCAACCATTGATGGTACGGGTGAGATCGGTTCAACGGTTGTTATCACCAATGCGGCAGGCGTTGAAGTGGGCACAGCAGTTGTTGATACAGACGGTAACTATTCGATTACCACAGCTGAATTAGCTGATGGCACACAAGACTTAACGGTCACCACGACAGATACGGCTGGTAACTCAGCCTCTGTTACGCAAGCTATACAGGTTGATACGACTGCTTCAACGGTCACGATGGCGGATGTGGCAGACCACTCTGCGGATACCACGCCAACAATCACGGGTACTGTGGACAGCGATGCTGTCAGTAAGCGTGGTGATTAAAGATGTTAATGGTCAAACTGTAGAAACGGTTGCCGCGACACTCGATGGCCAGGGCGGTTGGAGTGTGGATGCGTCGGCATTAGCAGACGGTAACTACACTGCCGTTGCAACAGCGACGGATGATGCGGGTAATACTTCGACAGCGACAGAAAATGGTTTTGAAATTGATACCACTGCGTCAACGGTCACGATGGCGGATGTGGCAGACCACTCTGCGGATACCACGCCAACAATCACGGGTACAGTGGACAGCGATGCTGTCAGCGTAAGCGTTGATATCAAAGACTCATTCGGTAATACAGTCGAAACAGTTGCAGCGACCTTAGACGGTAACGGTGGTTGGAGTGTGGATGCGGCTGCATTAGCAGACGGTAACTACACAGCCGTTGCAACAGCAACGGATGATGCGGG